>RFKJ01000285.1 GCA_003694325.1 Deltaproteobacteria bacterium | reverse complement strand
GGTCCACGGGTCCTCGGCGTTGACCCGGACCTCGATGGCGTGGCCCCGGATCGAGATCTCCTCCTGGCGAAGCGGCAGCGGTGACCCGGCGGCAAGCTGGATCTGGAGCTGGACGAGGTCGACCCCGGTGACCTGCTCGGTGACCGGGTGCTCGACCTGGATCCGGGGGTTGACCTCCAGGAACCAGAACTCGTCGCCCTCCACCAGGAACTCCACGGTGCCCACCGTCCGGTACCGGGTGTGGCGCGCGAGGTTCACCGCCGCCGCCCGGATCCGCTCCCGAAGGTCGTCGGACAGGCCGGCTGCCGGCGCCTCCTCGATGATCTTCTGGTGGCGCCGCTGCATGGAGCAGTCGCGTTCACCGATATGGATGGCGCCTCCCGCTCCATCGCCGGCGATCTGCACCTCGATGTGGCGCGGCGTCGCCAGGAAGCGCTCCAGGAACAGCGCCCCGTTGCCGAAGGACGCCGCGGCCTCGGCGCTGGTCAGTTCGAAGGCGCGACGGAGCTGCGACTGGTCCCGCACGATGCGCATGCCCTTGCCGCCACCGCCGAACGCGGCCTTCAGCATCAGGGGGTACCCGATCTCGTCGGCCAGGCGCACCGCTTCCTCGACATCGGCGACCGCCCCCGGGCTGCCGGGCAGCAGGGGCACCCCGGCCGCCCGCGCGGCGGCCTTGGCCGACAGCTTGTCCCCGAAGGTCTCCAGCGAATCGGGGCGGGGTCCGATGAACCCGATCCCGTGAGACGCCAAAGACTCGGCGAAGGCGATGTTCTCGGCGAGGAAACCGTAGCCGGGGTGGACGGCGTCGACCCCGGTGATCTCCGCCGCCGTGACGACATTGGGGATGTGCAGGTACGAGTACTGCGCCGGCGGCGGTCCCACGCACACCGATTCATCGGCGAACCGCACGTGCAGCGCGTTGCGGTCGGCTTCGGAGTAGATCGCGACGGTGCGGATCCCCAGCTCCTTGCAGGCCCGGATCACGCGCAGGGCGATCTCGCCCCGGTTGGCGACGAGGATCTTGTCGAACACGGCGGCTCAGTCCGGTCGGATGCGGAAAAGGGGCTGCCCGAACTGCACCGGCTCCGCGTTCTCGACCAGGATCTCGACGATCGTGCCGGACACCTCGGATTCCAGCTCGTTCATGAGCTTCATCGCCTCGAGGATGCAGAGCACCTGGCCCTTGTGGACCCGGTCGCCGACCGACACGAAGGGCTTCGCCCCCGGCTTGGGGGCCCGGTAGAACGTCCCGACCATCGGCGAGTCGATGGTGATGGTCCCGTCATCGGCCTCTGCCGGTGCCGAACCGGCCGGGGCGTGCTGGACCGGGGCCGCCATCGGCGCGGGCGCCGCCGCCACGGGCGCCACGGCCCCCTGCAGCCGCAGCTCGATGCTGCCCTCCTCCGTCTCCATTCCCAGCTCGACCACGCCATACTCGTGCATCAGCTTGAGCAGGGCTTCCACACGTTCGAGATCCATCATCCGCTCCGGGCGCGCAGCCACTGGACGAGGGCGCGCAGGCCGAGCGTGTAGCTGGCCACCCCGAAGCCTGCCACCTGCCCCACGGCCACGGGCGCCAGCAGGCTCCGGTGCCGGAACGGCTCTCGGGCATGCACGTTGGAGAGGTGGACCTCGACGAAGGGGATCGCCACCCCCGCCAGCGCATCCCGCAGCGCCACCGAGGTGTGGGTGTAGGCGCCCGGGTTGAACACGATGCCGTCCACGTCATCCACTGCGGCGTGGATCCGGTCGATGAGCGCCCCCTCGCTGTTGCTCTGGAAGTGGCTCAGCCGCACGCCCAGCGCGTCCGCCAGCGCGTCGAGCTCCGCATCGACGTCGGCCAGGGTCGCCGAGCCGTAGGTTTCGGGTTCCCGGCGCCCCAGCAGGTTCAGGTTCGGCCCATGGAGGACCAGGATGTGCACCGTCCACCCGCCCTGTCAGTTGCCGGTGCCCGGTCCAACCTCGAAATAGCTGGAGTCGTGTCCGATGGAGCCGACGATCTGCGAGTTGGCGAAGCTCTCCCCGTCGGGGAAGAGGTAGTCCACGTAGACATAGACCCGCAGCAACCCGCTGCCATCGGTCGTCCCCAGCATGTAGTTGGGTCGATAGGACTGCCCGCTGCTGTCGTTGTCTGCGTAGTCCCCCGTGATCTCGTAGTATTCGCCGGTGACCGTGTCGTAGACCCAGGCACACCACTCGTAGACCGAGCTGTCGAAGTTGCCGTTGTCGTCCACGCAATCGTTGAGCGAGTACCCTTCGGGGATCTCCGGGTAGGCCGCCCGCTTCAGGGCTTCCGGCGGGACGATGTAGGTGCCCGACGAGTTGCTGGTCACCTCGACCTTGATGTTCTCCAGCGGCATGTCGGTCACGGTGTCGTAGACGTAGAAGTCACCGAGGATCACCGCACCCAGGCCATCATTGAGGCCGTTGTAGCTGTCACCCCACGCCAGCTTCACCGACGCCGGAGCGACGATGGCGGCCGTCGATGGAGCCTGCAACGGGTTGTTCATGCAGCCGGTCAGCGTAGCGACGAGCAGGGCGGCGATCATGACATCTCCAGGTGCGCGGGGATTTGGGCGAGCATCTGCGGGACTTCGGTGAAGGCGACGCGTTCCAGTCGCACGGCCCCGATCCGCTCGACGACCGCGGTCGCGAGCATACCACGTGCGGCCTTCTTGTCGTATCCGGCGGCGGCGATCAGCGCCTCCCGGTCGACCGGTGGAGGGGCCAGCGGCAGGCCGAGGCGGCGCACCGTGTCGGTCACTCGCCGGGCGGTGTCGGCGGTGCAGTCCCCCCGCGCCGCCGCCCACCGGGTCTCCGCCACCAGCCCGATGCCGACGCATTCGCCGTGGCGCAGCACCCCGTAGCCCAGGACGTTCTCGATGGCGTGGCCGACGGTGTGCCCGAGGTTGAGGATCGCCCGCAGTCCGGACTCCCGCTCATCGGCGGCGACGACCGCCGCCTTGACCCGGCAGCTCCGAACGACCATCTCGGCGACGACCTCGCCGTCGAGCCCCCGGGCGTCTTCGGCGCGCTCCTCGCACAGCGCAAACAGCGCCGGATCCCGCAGCACCCCGTGCTTGACCACCTCGCCCAGCCCGGAGCGCAGCTCAGCCGGGTCGAGCGTGCGCAGGGTATCCAACGCCGCGTATACCAGCCGCGGCTGGTAGAAGGCCCCGACCAGGTTCTTGCCGGCCGGGACGTTGACGCCGGTCTTTCCGCCCACGGCGCTGTCCACCATGCTCAACAGGGTGGTGGGGACCTGCACCAGCGGCACCCCCCGCAGCGCGCTGGCCGCGGCGAAGCCGGCGATGTCGCCGGTGACGCCGCCGCCCAGGGCCACCACCGGGGTGGTCCGCCGCAGGCCGGTCGCCAGCAGGTCCAGCACCAGGCGGTGCCAGGTCTCCACCGTCTTGGCCGCCTCGCCGTCCGGAACCTGCACCACGACCGGCGAGAACCCCGCCGCGGAGAGGCTGTCCACGCAGTCCCGGGCATACAGCGCGCCGACCACCGGGTTGGTCACCACCACCGCCGGCCCGGGGGGCAGCGCCGCCCGCATGGCGGCCCCCAACCCCTCCAGTCCTCCCTCGATGACGTGGATCGGGTAGCTCCGCCCGCCGAGTTCGACCTCGATCTTCATGCCGGTGTCCTCATGCCAGCACCGCCAGTACCCGCTCGACCGCGACGTCGGGCGGGTCGTGACCCACGTCGACCACGGTCCCCGCGGCGAGATCCACGGCCCGGCGGGCCTCCCACAACGCCCGAGCCTCGCCGGCCAGGGGCCGCCCGCTGCCGTGCCCCAGGCGCGCGGCGATGACCGACCACGGGGCGTCCAGCACCACGACCGGCAGGACGGCTCGCAGCCGCTCCAGGTTGTCGAAGTGGTGGATCGTGCCGCCCCCCAACGCCAGGACCTGCGGACCGCCGGCGAGCACGGTTCCCAGTGCTCTCCGTTCCGCCTCCCGGAATGCCAGCTCTCCCCCATCGGCGAACAAATCGGGAATCGACCTTCCCTCCTGGGCAACGATTGCCTCGTCCAGGTCGACGAAGGGCAATTCCAGGCGAACCGCCAGGCGACGACCGATCGTCGACTTGCCGACTGCCATGAACCCGGCCAGCGCCACGCCGGCCGGGCCCGCTTCGCGCACACCGTCCACGACGGTGCTCAGTCGAGTTCTTCGGCCTGGGTCACGATGTGCGGTGTGAGGAAGACCAGCAGCTCGTTGCGGGTCATGCTCTTGCTGCTGTTCCGGAACAGGTAGCCGAGCAGCGGGATCTTCGCGAGGCCGGGGGTGCGCGAGTAGGACTCCGCCTCCTCGGTGGAGAACACCCCACCGATGACGGTGGTGTCGCCATCGGGCACCAGCACCTCGGTCTGGGCCTCCTTGATCTGGATGGCCGGCTGCCCCTGCACCGTGACCGAGAAGTCGGCCCGGTTGTTGGTCACCTCGACGTCCAGGAAGATCTTGCCGTCCGAGGTGACGTGTGGGGTGACGTTGAGCTCCAGGGCCGCCACGATGAACTGCACCTGGGTCCCGCCGGCGCTGGTCGACAGGTACGGGATCCGCTGCCCCTGCGAGATCCGGGCCTCCTCGTTGTCGACCGTCGTGATTCGCGGCGCCGAGATCACCTTGGCGAACCCGTCCGTCTCGGCGGCCGAGAGACGGGCGTCCAGGTCGAGCAGGCCGGGGATGCTGCCGAGGTTGAGGTTGATCGCCGAGGTGGCGCTGCTGGCCCCCAGGTCGACGAGGAGGGTGTCAGTCGAGGCCGCGCTCTCGGTGAAGAACACCTCGCCACCCTGGACCGAGTCCACCCCGCCGTTGGCCCGAATGCTGTTGGGGAACAGCAGGCCCGTGCTGTAGCCGGTGGCTGCACTGGCATCGAAGGAACCGCCCCACTGGATCCCCAGCGAGCGACTGAAGTTGCTGCTCGCCTCGACCACCCGCGCCTCGATGAGCACCTGGGGGGTGCTCAGGTCGAGCTGCCGCACCAGCTCGCGGATCTGGGCGAGCCGATCGTCGGTCTCGCGCACCACGATCTGGTTGGTGCGCTCGTCGACGTCCACGCTGCCCTTCGGGGAGACCATGGTCTGCATCTGGATCTTGACTTCGTTGGCGTCCGCGTAGTTGAGCGGAATCACCATCATGTTCAGATCCTTGAGCTCCTCGGTGGCCCGCTTGGCCTCCAACCGGGCCTGCTGCTCGGCCTTCAGGGTCTCCAGCGGGGCCACGCGCACGATGTTGCCGTACCGCTGCGAACCCAGCCCCTTCGCCTGGAGGATGGCGGCAAAGGCCTGGTCCCAGGGCACGTCCTCCATCCGCACGGTGACGAGGCCCTTGACGTCATCGCCAGCGACGATGTTCAGGCGGGAGACGCTGGAGATCAGCCGGAAGATGGAGTGGATGTCGGCGTTGACGAAGTCCAGGCTGATCTTGCGGCCGGTGTAGGTCATGCCGGTCCCGGCCGACTGGTCGACCATGAACCCGGTGGACATCCCGAGGACCGAGCTGGGGTCGCCGATGCCCACCCCCTGGTTGAAGGCCGACTGCGGCGCGGCGGTGGCCCCGCCCGCCCCGATGTAGACCTCGCTGGCGTAGGCGCTCTTGAGCCCCTGGTCCGCCGGCCCGGCCGGCGCGACGTCGCCGCCGAGCTGCCCGGCCTCGGCCTGCTGCTGCATCGACGCCGGGACCGCGACGTCCACGAAGATCTGGTTGTCGCCGGCCTCGTGGACGGTGTACTGCGTGTTCGTCCGCAGGTTGATGGCCACCCGGGCGCCCGAACGGGTCGGGTAGGCCCGCACCGACCGGACCGGCGAGTAGAACTGGCTGGTGTCGATGACCCGCTGCAGCGACTTCGGCACGTAGGCGCCGGGAAGGTCGACGACGATGAGGTTGTCGCTGGGCTGCGAGGCCGTGTAGTTCTTCGTCGCGTGGGTCCCGATGATGATCCGGCTGACGTCGGCGAGCTGGTTGAAGTCCAGCGAGCGGACGCGCGGTCCGGGGGGGAGCTGGTCCTCGGAGCACCCCGACCCCGACAGGCACGGCCCGCTGGGCACGCCGCCGGCCGAGTCCGGAGCCTGCGTGTACTGGCCGGGCACCGTGAAGTTGGCCACGTCGCTGGAGCCGGCGCCCGAGTCCGCCTGGGGAAGCGCTCCGCCCGCCAGGGCATCGGCCATGGGGTCGACGTTCCCCGAGCCGGGCGTCAACTCGATGCGTACGACGCCACCCTCGGTCACCACCCGGTGCTCGGCGCCCTGCTTCAGGTAGATCCGGACGCGGGTGATGAGGCCCTGCCCGTCATCGAAGGATTCGGCCTCGACCCGGTCCACGAGATCCCCGGCCCCTTCGATCGTGGTGACGGCGTCGGCCAGGGAGGCGTCGGCGATGTCGACGATCACCCGATCGGGATCCGACATCGTGAAGCTGCTCACCGCCGATCCGGCCGCGACCCGGTCCAGCGTCAGCACGACCTGGGTGGTGTCCCCCGGGACGACCTGCATGGCCTGGACCTGGACCTGCTGTGCCCGGGCGGGACCCGCGGCCAGGGCGAGCCCGGCCGCCAGACCCAGAGCGAACAGGCCGCGAATCTTGCGTTCGACCGACTTCATCTTGTGACCTCCCAGGAGGGAGCGAGGGGTGGATGGCCGCGGACCGGCCGCTGCAGCCTGGGGCATGCTCATCCCTCCGTGACCGGGAGGGTGAGCTTGATGTCGTTGACCACGAGGTCGCCCTTGAACGTCTGGTATTCCTCGGTGACGATCACGGCGTCGGGGTTGATGGCGGTGACCTTGCCCCAGTTCTTGCCGATGTAGGTGCCGACCTCGAGGACATGGCCCACGCCTTCCGGGTCCTGGACCAGGGCCCGGGGCCGCTCGACGCCCCAGATGATCCCGACGAGCTGGTACTGGTCCACCTCGTAGCGCTGCAGCGGGGTCTGGGGGACGTCGTCTCCGACCCGCTCCCCGGACGACAGGAAGCTGCGGAAGGGATCGCGCTTGCCGATGGGGTTGTAGGTGTAGGACTCCTGCGCCTCGATGGCTTCATCCAGCTTGGACTTGACCTTCTCGGGCAGGGGCTTGGGGGCGGTGGCCTCGGCGGGCGGCGGCTTGTCGCCGCTGCCGCTGATGAAGAAGTCACAGCCGGAGGCGGTCAGCAGAAGGCCCCAGACGATGGCCTTGGTCCAGGTCCGGTCCATCACTTGCCTCCCTTGCCGCGGCGGCGGCGCCGGCCCTTGCCCTTGCCGCTCTTGGCCGCCTGGGCCGCGCTGATCTCCTCGTCGCTGAGGAAGCGGAAGGTCACCGCGTTGCCGGTCACCTTCAGGCGGGTCTCTCCCCCGATCTCCTCGGGCTCTCCCATCTCGATGTCCTGCACGTACACGATCCGGTTCATCTTCGACAGGCGCTCGAAGAACAGCGCGACCTCGTGGTAGGACCCGGCGACCTCGAGCGCCACCGGAACCTCCGCCACGTAGTCGAGCTTCTTCTCGGGGAGGGGCTGGAACCGCCGGACCTCGAGCCCGACCTTCTTGCCCATGCTGCTGATACCCTTGAGCAGCCCCGGGATCTCCCGATCGTTGGGCAGCTCCTTGAGCGCCTCCTTCAGGTCGGCCATCAGGGCCTGCAGCTCGGCTTCGAACCGCTCCTTGTCCGCCAGGCGCTGCTCGAGCTGCGCCTTCTGCTGGGCGAGGGAGGCCTCCTCCTGCCGGAGCTGGGCGATCTTCTCGTTCGCCGGCATGAACAGGAGGAACACGTACGCGCCGATCATCAGCACGTAGACGAGGAGGAAGAGCAGCAGGCGCTGCGACCGCGGCAGGCGGCCAAGCTGCTCGAGGATCCGAGAACCGTTCACTGGGAGCTCCTTGACCGCCGGGTGCGGTGCCGCCGTGCCATCACTGGTCCGCCCCGGCTTCTGCCGCGTCGGCCTCGACCTCGGTGCCCGGCACGACCAGCCGCGCCGTGACCGAGAAGACCTTGACGGACACGTTGTCCTTGTCCTGCTGCTCGATGGAGTTCAGGTAGACGTCCTCGAAGTAGTCGGACTGCTCCAGGTTGCTGAGGAACTGGGAGATCACCTCGTTGCTGACGGCGTATCCGCTGATCCGCAGCCGCCCCTTGTCCTCGTCGAGGGAGGTCAGGGTGAGCTTCTCGGGCGTTGCATCCGCCAGTTCGTCCAGCATCCGCACCGGGCCGGTGCGGTTGGCGTTCAGTCGCTTGATCACGTCGAGCTTGCGCTGCAGGTCTTCCTTCAGCTTCTGCTCCTGCTCGGCCTGCGCGGCGACGGTCTTCATCCGCTCCACCTCGGCCTTGAGCTCGCGCACGTCGGATTCCGCCGTCGCCACCCGGGTGATCATGACCATGTGGAACAGCACCAGCACGACCACCAGGGCGATGGCGCCGGTCCCCGCCATCAGGAGCTGGCTGCGCACAGCCTCCTGGCGCTTGGTCGTCCGAACAGGAAGGAGGTTGATGCGAATCATTTGTCGCCCGGCCTCCGCAGCGCCAGGCCCACCACGACGGCGGCCTGGGGCGCGATGTCATTGAGGAAGGCGGGGTTGAACGCCCGCTCGTCGATCTGGATCCGGCGGAATGGGTCGACGATCTCCGTCGGCAGGCCGGTCTGCTTGCTGATCGCCCGGGCCAGGCCCGGGG
>RFKJ01000284.1 GCA_003694325.1 Deltaproteobacteria bacterium | reverse complement strand
GGCCCGCCCCGCCGCCCCGCCGTAGCGACGATCGCCGAGGATCGGGTGTCCGGCGGCGGCGGCGTGCTGGCGGATCTGGTGGGTCCGCCCGGTGTCCAGGGTACACAGGAGCACCGCGACCCCGCCCCGGGTCGCCAGTCGCTGCCACCGGGTGCGGGCCGGTCGGCCGGCGACGTCGTCGGTCCAGGTGCCGGCCGGTCCCGGATCACCGAGCACGACCGCGAGGTATTCCCGGGTGATCTCCCCGCGGCGCAGGGCCTCGGCGATGGCGCGATTGGCCGGGCGGCGCAGGGTCAACAGCATCAGGCCCGATGCCGGGCGGTCCAGGCGGTGGTGGAGGCCGACGTAGGCCTCGCGGGCCTGGAGGATCCCGTGGACGTGGACCCGGCCCCCTTCACGCGTGCCCTGGGAGGGCAGGCCGGAGGGCTTGTCGACGACGACCACGTCGCGGTCGCGGTAGCGCTCGGGCAGCTCGGGGACCTTGTCGCGGGCCGGGGTGGCGCTGCGCACCTCGATGACGGCGCCCGCCTCGACCCGCTGGGAGGCGAACCGCGCCGGCGCGCCGTCCACCCGCACTCCCCCCCGCTCGACCAGGGAACGGGCCCGCTTCCGGGACAGCGGGGTGTGGGCGGCGATGGCGCGGTCCAGGCGGTCGGCGGCCCGGCAGACGAATCGCTGGCGCATCAGTCGGGCAGCTCGACCGAGATCGTCTCGTCCGCCTCGAGCTGGTCGCGGATCCCCTCGAGGCGCTCGACCACCTCGGCGTGGGTCAGGGACCGCTCGGGGTGGTTGAACTCCAGCTCCAGGGTGATCCGCCGCTTGCCCGGCGGGACCCCGGCTCCGTCCCACACGTCGCGGACCGAGCGACGGACGAGGTCGGGGGCGGAGATGCGGGCCAGCAGGTCCGCGGCGAGCATCCGATCCGGTGCCAGCACGTTGACGTGGGCCTCGACCGACGGGAACCGGGGGGGAGGCGAGAAGCGGGGCTGGTAGCTGCCCGCGCGGTCGTAGAGGACAGAGAGATCGGCGGCGAACAGGGTGGGGGCGTGCTTGAGCCCGGCCGCCTTCAGCCGGGAGGGGTGGAGGTCGCCGAAGACGGCCACCAGCACGCCGTCATCGGTGCGGATCGAGCCGTGGCGACCGGGGTGGAACAGCGCGCCGCCGGCCCACACCGGCAGGGTCTCGAGGGCGTCGCGCGTCACCTCGACCTGCACGCCGAGCCGGCGGGCGAGGTCCAGCAAGGCGTCTCGGACCCGGTAGAGGGATCCCCCGCGGTCGGCGGTGGCCGGATCGAGGACGGCGCCGGCGAGGTGGGGGGTTTCGACGATGGCCCCGTCGGTGTCGCGCAGGTACACGCGGCTGATCTCGAACAGGCCGAAGCTGCCGTGGAGCTTGCGGTTCTCGCGGACCGCGGCGACGACGGCCGGCAGGGCGCTGGGGCGGAAGAACCGCAGCTCGACGTTGAGGGGGTTGCGCAGCTCGACCAGCGGAGAGTCGTCGCCGGGCCGGGGGAGGTCGTACCGTTCGAGGTCTTCGGCGCTGACCCACGGGGAGAGGTAGACCTCGTCCAGGCCCCAGGCCTGGAGCACCGTGCGAACCTTCGACGCCAGCCAGAACTGCGGGTTGTGGGGAACCGGCGCCATGCGCCCGGTGGGGTGTTCGGACCGGACCGCCTCGTATCCATGGATGCGCCCCACCTCCTCCTCGAGGTCGGCCGCGATGCGGAGGTCGGGTCGGTGGTGGGGTACCTCGACCCGCCACCGGCCGCCGCCGGCCCCGCCCGACGCCCGGCGCTCGACCTTGCAGCCGGACATCCCGAGGATCTCGTCCACGCGGGTATCCGAGATGTCCATCGCCAGTCGCTGGCGGAGGCGGGCCGGGTCCAGCATGATGAACCGGGGCTCGGGCACCTCCGGCCAGTGCTCGGCGTAGCCGATGACCCGGACCTCGGGGCCGCCGACCTGCTGCAGCAGGGTCACGAGGCGGGCCACGGCGGGGCCGACACCGTGCTGGGGCAGGCCCTTCTCGAACCGCAGGCTGGCTTCGGTGCGCAGCGCGAGGCGTCGCGATGCCCGGCGCACCGTCGCCATGTCGAAGCTGGCCGCCTCGATGAGGAGGGAGCGGGTGCCGGCGGTGACTCCGCTGCCCTCGCTGCCCATGATCCCGGCCAGCGCCACCGGGGTCCCGCCGTCGCCCTCGGCCGGATCGCCGTCGACGACCAGCAGGCACTCGTCGGTGAGCACGCGCTCGACGCCGTCGAGGGTCACCATCCGCTCGCCGTTGCGGGCCATGCGCAGGCCGATGACGCCGGTGCGGATCTGCTCGCGGTCGAAGGTGTGCATGGGCTCGCCCAGCTCGAGCATCACCAGGTTGGCGGCGTCCACGACGTTGTTGATCGGGCGCATGCCGAGCTTGCGGACCTGGTTCTGCAGCCACTGGGGGGACGGTCCGACGGCCACGCCTTCGACCTCGACGGCGATGTACCGGGGCACCTTGTCCCGCGCGGCGACGGCGATTCGGACGCTGCTCTCGTCGGGCCAGTCCTGCTCGGTGCCCTCGGGCAGGTGCAACGGCGCGCCCCAGATGGCGGCGGCGTCCCGGGCCATGCCGACCAGGCTGAACAGGTCGGGGCGATTCGGCTCGAGGTCGAACTCGAGGACCTGATCGTCCAGCTCCAGGACATCGTAGAGGTCGGCGTCGGGGGAGACGTCGGGACCCAGGGTCACCGGGTGGGTGGTGTCGTTGCCGATGCCGAGCTGGGCTTCGGTGACCGGCCGGCCATCGGCGTCGACCACCTGGAGCCGCCCGTCGTCGGTCCGGCCGATGCGCCAGCGGGCAAACTCCTCCCGGCTGGGGTAGCGGTGGATGTGCTCGACCTCGCTGACCCGGGCGTTCATCACCTCGGCGAGGGTCTCCACGGTGACGGGCCCATGGTCGTCATGGATGGGGGCGAGGCGACGGAGCATCGATACGGGGACGCGCATGGCTGGTCCTGGGCGAGGCTGCGGGTGGGCCGTGGGCGCGGTCGGCGCACCGGGGCGCCCGGATACGCGGGCCGGGGAGCGGGGTCAGGGGCGAGGTCCGATCACCTCGAGGGCGACGACTTCGGCCTGTCCGCGAGTCCAGCGGTCTAACGC
>RFKJ01000283.1 GCA_003694325.1 Deltaproteobacteria bacterium | reverse complement strand
GCTGCAGGACGATCAGCCCGAACAAAAGCTGCAGCACCACCCCCCAGATCACCGGGCGCCAGCGGATCCTTCGGCGGTCCACGCTGAGCAGCCAGGCCAGCCCGATCATCACGCCCAGCCCACCCAGGCTGCCGAGCCGACCCGTGATCCCCGGGTCATCGGTGAGGAAGGTCGCAAGGACGGTCGAGGTCATGGAGGCCCCCCGCGCAGGTGGCGGATGCCGGTGACGAGACCAGCCCAGGCATCCGGGTGGACGAGGGCCGGATACAGGCTGAGCACCGCGAACGGGAAGATACCGAGCCGCAGCAGCAGGTGGGTCCCCAGGTGGAAGACGACGCCCAGGGCCGCGTACAGGGCCAGGATGTGCCCGCGCCGGAGGGCGGCCCGCCGGCGTCCCGGCCGCCCCTCGGTGTCCCGGGCCCAGAAGGCCACCAGCACCAGCGGGGCGGCCCACTCCCACACCCAGGTCACGGCGGTCGCCAGGCGCGAGGCCTGGTACATCCCCGGGCTCCAGGTCCAGTCGGCATCGAAGCGCCCGAAGTGGGGATCGTGCAGGGCGATCCACAGCGCACTCCAGTCCGGGGGCAACCACGAGGAGGCGACCTTCTGCATGCCGGCCGTGCCGTAGAGCAGCACGAGCTGGACCACCAGCAGGTAGCGGGGCCACGATGGGATGGGCCGCCGGTCCCCGGCCCACCGCCCGGTGCGCAGCCGGGCATCGACCGACCAGGCGCGACCGGCCCCGCTGCAGGCCAGGACCAGCAGGGTGTTGCGGATGAGCATGTCGATGCCCCGGTCCGCCGCCGGCAGGATGAGGGCAAGCTGGGCGAGCAGCAGCACGAGCACGACGGCCGACAGCCGGGTCGCGATCCCCGCGGCCAACCCCGCCGAGGCGACGACCGCCCCCCAGAAGGCAACCGACGCGGTGTCGGCGGTGGGAGGTGCCAGCGTAAACAGCCAGGGCACCAGGGCGCGGACCATGGCCAGGGAGTCGGCGGCCTCCCGCCGGTCCCACAGCCCGACCCACCACCGGATCACGGCGCGCCCCCCGCTTCCCCGGTCCCCGCGCCGCGCGGCGCATCGCCCAGGAGGGCCGACCGGCGGCGCAGGCGCCGGTGGCGCACCCCGACCACCTCGTTCCGCCCGGCGGCGGGGGGAGGCGTCACGTGCATCACCTCGAAGCGCAGCTCGACCACCGAGAGGTCCGGCCAACGGGCGAAGATGCGGCGGGCCACCTCGTCACACAGGCGGTTCCACAGGAAGCCGGCCCGGGGCCGATCCCCGGTGTCGTCGTAGATGCCGCGGACCTTGCGGTTCTCCAGCAGGTCGACCAGCCACGCCTCCCCCGCTCCCGGCGCCCGGTACAACACCCGCCAGGGCGCGGCATCGCCGGCCGGCGACTTGGCGGGCCGGGCCCGGACCGTCAGCCGCCCCGGGTGGGGATCGGGGAAGGCGAACAGGCCCCAGGCCTGCCCGGTGCCGGTGAGGCGGAGCAGCGGCCGGAATGGCCGGTGCAACGCCCGCTGCGTCCGCCGGCTCCAGCGGCCGACCGCGACGAGTCGATCGGCGAGCCGTCGCGGGGTGGTGTCGATGCCGACGGCGGACAGGGTCGCCGCCCATCGTTGCAGCTCCTCGTCCGCGAGGTCGTAGCGGAGATCGCCGCCATCCAGGTCCGGCCACGGCGCCGCCAGCGTGCCGTGGACCCACAGCACCCCCGCGATCAGCGCGGCGCGAATCACCGGCCACGGCCGGAGCGGCGCCGGGGCCGGGTCGGGGCCGGGTTCAGCCGATGGCGAAACCACGTCGCACGAGGGCCAGGGCCGCATCGAGCCCTCGGTCGGCGTGGTACACGGTGGCCAGCGGCTGGCCGGCGACCACCGTCTCGCCCAGGGTGGCGTGCAGGCGCAGCCCGACGCCGGGGTGGACGGGATCCGACGCGGTTCGTCGACCCGCCCCGAGCAGGAAGGCCGCTCGGCCCAGGTCATAGGCGTCGCATCGGGTCACGGTGCCGTCGGCCGGCGCCTCGACGACCAGCTCGGCACAGCCCCCGCCCAGCAGGGGCGCCTCGGGATCCCCCCCATGGGCCCGGACCATCCGGCACCACCGCTCGTAGGCCCCGCCGCGATCGAGGACCTGCCGGGCCCGGGCGATCTCCTCGGGGTCGTGGCCGATGAGCTCGCAGGTGAGGGACGCCAGGTCCTCCGGCCCCTCGCCCTTGAGGCAGGCGACGGCCTCCTCCACCTCCAGGGCGTTGCCGATGGTGCGCCCCAGCGGCTGGTTCATGTCGGTGAGCCGGGCCCGGGTGTGGACCCCCGCCCCCGTCCCCACGGCCACCAGGCTGTCGGCCAGGGCCTGGCCCTCGGCCCGGGTCTTCATGAACGCCCCCGAGCCCCACTTGACGTCCAGGGACAGCTCGTCGATCCCCTCCGCCAGCTTCTTCGACAGGATGCTGGCGGTGATGAGGGGGATCGAGGGGACGGTCGCCGTCTCGTTGCGAAGCGCGTACAGGAACCGGTCGGCCGGCGCGAGCTGGCGGGTCTGGCCGTTGATGAAGCAGCCGACGTCGAGCAGGATCTCGTGGAGCCGGTCGGTGTCGAGGTCGGTGCGGTAGCCGGGGATGCTCTCCAGCTTGTCGAGGGTGCCGCCGGTATGGCCCAGCCCCCGGCCGCTGATCATCGGCACACAGGCCCCGAGCTCGGCCCACAGCGGCGCCAGCACCAGGCTGACCTTGTCCCCCACCCCCCCGGTGGAGTGCTTGTCGACCACCCGCCCGTCGACGTTCCAGGACAGCACCTCGCCCGAGTCGCGCATGGCCAGCGTCAGCGCGACCTTCTCGTCCTCCGACATCCCGCGGATGAACACGAAGGCCAGGAACGCCGCCGCCTGGGCCCGGGTGAGCCGACCGTCGACGAAGCCGGCGATGAGCCAGCGGATCTCGTCCTCGGCCAGTTCGCCGCCGTCCCGCTTGCGCTCCAGCAGGGTCTCGATGGCGTACCGCGTTTCGGCGCCGGACATCAATAGCCCCCCGACCCGGTGCCACCGGAGACGATGGCGACGCTGGCGCTGGCCCCGATGCGGTTGGCCCCGGCGTCGATCATCGCCCGGGCATCGTCGGCGGTCCGGACCCCGCCCGAGGCCTTCACCCCCATGTCCGGCCCCACGACGGCGCGCATCAGGCGGACATCCTCCACCGTGGCGCCGCCCCCGGCGAACCCGGTGCTGGTCTTGACGAAGGCCGCGCCGGCCGCCTTGGCGATGGCGCACCCGACGATCTTCTCGTCGCGCTCGAGGAGGCTGGTCTCGAGGATGACCTTGACCGGCCGCCCCTGGGCCGCCTCCACGACCGCCCGGATGTCGTCGTAGACCTTGTCGTGATCGCCGCCCTTGAGGGCGCCGATGTCGATGACCATGTCGATCTCCTGGGCCCCGTCGGCGATGGCCAGGCGGGTCTCGGCGGCCTTGGCGGCCGTCGACATGGCCCCCAGCGGAAACCCGACGACGCAGATGGGCTTGACCCGGCTGCCCTCCAACAGGCGCGCCACCAGGCCGATCCAGGTCGAGTTCACGCACACGCTGGCGAAGCCGTAGCGGCGGGCCTCCTCGCATACCCGCACGATGTCGGCCCGGGTGGCCGTGGGCTTGAGCAGCGTGTGGTCGATGTAGCGGGCGAGCTGGCCGGGGTCGGGGGGCATCCCCGCCGACCCCAGGCGCACCGCCCCGGCATCCATGAGGGCGCGCAGGGCGGTGGTGTCCTGCCAGGTGCCGCGCAGCTCGGGGGCCGGCGGGACGGCTTCGAACCGGGCCTGCTGCTGGACCCGGG
>RFKJ01000282.1 GCA_003694325.1 Deltaproteobacteria bacterium | reverse complement strand
CCTCGCGGCCGCGGGTCCGCCGCAGGCGGCCCGCTTCTCCCTCGACGCGATGGTCGAGGCCTACGATCGGCTCTACGACCGGCTGCTGTCACCGCGGTGAGGCGGGCGTGGACCCCGGGCGGCGCCGGGGCGGGATATCCCGGCCCTTGCGGCGCCAGCATCGAGGACCCCGCCATGACGGACCCGCCATGACCGACGTCACCAGCGATGCGGCGCGGGACGCCCGCGTCCAGCAGCTCCAGCGCATCCTCATGGAGGAGCCCGACCCGGAGGCGCGGGCCCGGGCCCACCTCGAGCTGGCCCGGATCGCCATCGGGGATGGTGGCGTGGACGCCAGCGTGCGCCACCTTCGAGAAGCCCTGCTCCTCGACGGACGACTCGAGGCTGCGCGGCAGCTCCTCCACGAGCTGGGGGAGACCTCGCGGATCTCGAACCCGTCGCGGGCCGGTCGCCGGGACGCCGTGCGCACGCTGCTGGGTCGGGTTCGCCGCCGTCGGCGCTGACCGGTTCCCCGGCGGGGCGGCCGCAGCGGCGGTGCCCGCCGGAGAGGCGGCGACAGCGGCTTGCCGGCGCCCGGGCCACGGCAGCCCGGCAGGCCCCCGTCCGGGCAGCACCCGTCAGGGCAGCACGATGTCCGGCTCGTTGCGGATCTCGACCTCGTAGCCGCGGCTCATCCACTGGCCGGCCAGCTTGCGGGCCCAGTCGTCGACCTCTCCCCGAGCGACCGGCTCGGGGGTGGTCACCACCTCCCAGTCCCCCGGCTCGGGGGTGCACTTCTTCAAGCGGGGCTTGACGCTGCGCAGCGGCTCGATCACTTCGTCGTTGACGATCCAGCGCTTGCCGGGCTCGGTGATCTCGGCGACGTGCAGGACGGCGGTCTTGACCCCCTTGCACTCGGCCCGCTCGATGCTGACCCCGCCCCAGGTGAACACGCCGTTGTCGTGGCGGTCGGGGAACACCACCGGCAGCAGCCGGGCGGCCTGGTCCTCGGCCCCGGCGGCCGCCAGGCGGTCGGCGACGGCCCGGGCCTGCTCGGGTCCGACCTGCTGGGCGATGTCGACCAGTGCGGCTTCGAGGGCGGCCTTGTCCTGCGGGTCCATCTCGGCGCCCAGCGGGGGGGCGACCGCCTCCTCCATCCGCATGAGGATCGAGTCGAAGGGCCCCCCGTCGGCGGCGGCGATGGCGGCGGCCTTCAGCGGCTCCAGGGCGTCCCGGCCCCGCCGGGCGACCAGGATCGCCATGAGCTGGTCGTACTTCTCGTCGTAGGTGACCTGGGGCGGGTCGGCGATCCGCTCGTCCATCCAGGCATCGAGATCGGGGGACCGGCAGGCGATGAAGGCGTCGTCCCACTGCTGGAAATCGAGCCCGCGCAGGGCGCCGTAGGCCCCTTCGAGGAACTGGACCACCGCCGGGTGGCTGGTGCAGGCCTCGCCGATCTGGCCGGTGATGATGTCGCGGACCGAGTAGTCGCTGATCTTGCCGGGCATCGCCCAGACCGGGTTCCAGACCTGCCCGTCGATGGCGGTGAGGGACAGGGCCACCAGCGCGTCGCTGTCGTTGGCGCGGGTCATGAACCGGGGAAAGGCGGCGAGGGCCTCGTCGACATCGCAGTCGATCACCGCCTGGAAGCCGGCCGGAAGCTCGGCGGCGGACAGCCGATCGGCCCGCTTGACGAGGGCGTCACACCTGCCGGCATGGGCTGCGGGGGAGGCGAGGAGGAGGGTGATCGCAACGAGCATGGGGATCTCCGGGTGCCGGTGCGGGTCGCGCGTCGCCCGGGGATGGGACGAAGCGAGTGCGAGGTGCCGGGCGGGTGAGGGCGACGGCGGTGTCTACCCAGGCGGGGCCCGGGCGTCGAGGCGGTCCGACGTGGCGACACCCCGATCCCGGTCGATGTTCCTGCAACCCCGCTGTCACCGTCTCGCCGCCGGGGATGGCCGCCGCGGCCGCCGCCCGCGCTATGCTGTCGGTGTCCCAGACTCCCGGTCCCGACCGGAATGGAGGTCCCATGAAGTCGCTGTTCGCAGTCCTCACCCTGCTCGGTGGCCTGTCCACCGCCGCCCTCGCCGACGACCCCGCCGCGGTGCCCGGCGCCGATCGCCCCGACTGCTCCGAGCTGAAGGGCAAGGAGAAGCGCATGTGCGAGAAGGGCGCCAACGATCCCGACACCCCGCCCCCGGCGGCGATCTCGGGCGGTGATCGGGGCGACTGCTCGACGCTGGAAGGGGACGCCAAGGAGATGTGCGAGAAGGGACGGGAGGGGGCTGCGCCCCCGGAGGCGCGGGAGGCCCGCGACTGCACCGGCCTGGAGGGGGAGGAGCTGGAGACCTGCGAACGGTTCGCCGCGCGGGTCGCCGGTGACGGTTCCCCGCCGCGGGAGGGGGGAGAGAACCCGCCCCCCAGCCAGGAGAAGGGCGGCAAGGCGATGCAGCGCTCCAACGACGGCAACATGGAGTCCTACGAGGAGAACGAGTAGCCGGTCGCAACACCCGCTCGGGGCGTCCCCCGGGCGGGCGTGCCGGGGGGGG
>RFKJ01000281.1 GCA_003694325.1 Deltaproteobacteria bacterium | reverse complement strand
GCTCCACCGACTCCGCCACCCCGGTCACCGGCCCGCCCATGCCCCCGACCAGGTCGTCAAGGTCCACCTCCTCCACCGGGATCCCGGCCGCCAGGGCCAGGGCCGGTCGGAACAGGTGGTCGTCCTCACGGCCGGCGTGGACCGGCAGGTCGTCGAGGAATGCCAGGAGCGCCGCCCTCGCCTCCCCCGCCGCGTCGAGCCGGGAGCGCATCCGCTGCTCGATGGCGCCGAGCTGCCCGTGCTCGACGTGCATCTGGGCGATGGGGCCCAGGATGTGGTGGACCGCCGACTCGTCGCCCCGCTCCAGCGCCTCGATGGCCGGGAAGAGCAGCACCTCCTCCTTGCCGAGGTGGTCCTCGTAGAGGGCCCGCAGGGCCGCCCAGTCCTGCCGCAGGTCCAGGGGAGCGCCGCGCAGCGCCGCGGTGACCACCGGCAGCGCCTCCCGGGAAGGCTCGTGGTGGGTGGCGATGATCGCGGCGATCTCTTCCTGCAGGGACATCGGGGGCCTCGACGGATTCGCCCGGCGGGTGGACGCCGCCGGGTGCGCGCCGTAGCGCCGGCCCGCTACTCGCGCCACCACCCGGGGTCGACCTCGGTCTGCCAGGCGTGCTGGCGTTCCTGGACCCGCAACCAGGCGGCGAGAAGCGGGTCGGTGGGGCGTCCCGCCAGGGCATCCTCGACGGCCATGCAGCAGCGGTCGTAGCCCTCCTGGTGGCCGCAGATGCGCTGCCAGCCGTAGTCGACGGCTCCTCCGGTGGTGATGACGAAGGGCCAGTCGCTGCTCTGCAGGAGCAGCAGCTCGCGCGCCGCGCGCCGCAACCAGCGCTCGGCCCGCCGTCGGCGCCGGGCCGGCGCCCGGCTCACCCGCCACCGCAGCCCGAGGAACCGGTCCTCGGCGCGGTAGGCCGTCTCCCAGACCCACCGATACTCGTCCCGGAACCACACGCGGTGGTCCCCACCCTCGCCCCAGGATCCCTCGGGCAGCCACGCGACCTTGTCGGGGGGGTGGCTGAACCGGCGCTCGAAGGCCGACTGGACCCGGACGGCCGGGTCGGCGTGGAGGGTCAGCAGCACGTCCCGCAAGAACCTCGGCCCCTCGTGCCACCAGTGCCCGAACAGCTCGGCGTCGAACGGCGCCACCAGGCACCCGTCCCGACCGGTCCGCCGGCGGTAGTCGGAGAGGATCCCGGAGACGGTGTGGGCGAAGTGCTGGGCGTGCTCGTAGCAGGCACCGGCCACGGCGGCCGGGTCGTAGCGCTGCTTGGCGCCGAGGTCGACGTCGCGCCCGGTCACCCGCCAGTAGCGCAGCCCGTTGTCGCCGTGCTTCTTGTGGAACTCCAGGTACCGGGGGTCGCCCGGGTACCCCACCTGCCCCGACCAGACCTGCTCGCTGACCCGGGGGTGGCGGGCAAAGGCCACGACCTCGGACATGCCGCCGTCGGTGCCCACCCGGTGCGGCTCCAGCACGTCGCGCCAGCCCCGCCCCGGGTCCCGGGTCGCCTCCTCCCAGTCGACCTTGCGGAACTGCCCGTCCTCGACCACCCCCTCGCTGCGCGCACCCGCGAACAGGTGGGCGTCGACGAAGAAGTGGGTGATGCCCTGCTCGGCGAGGAGCTGGTCGACCCCGGCCCGCAGCCGCTGGTCGTGGTGCAGCACCGGCGGGGTCCAGGGCCCGGCGGGACGGAAGGCGCATTCGGGCAGCCACAGCCCGCCGGGGCGGAACCCCAGGTGCTGTTCGCTGATGGCGAGCCCGGCGGCGAGCTGGCCGCGGATGCTGGCGTCGTGGAGGAGCAGCGGCGCATAGGCGTGGGTCGCCAGGCTGGTCAGCAGCTCGACCCGGCCCACCCGGGCATGCTCGGCGAAGGCCCCGACGATGTCCCCGTCGATGCCCGCGAACCGCTGCCGCATGGACAGCAGGTGCTCCTCCCAGTGGTGGGCAAGGGCCCGGAGATCGGGATCGGCGGCGTCCCGCCGGGCCAGGGCCAACCGCTCGTCGAGCCAGGAGCGGAACCCGGTGACGAACCGGGGGCTGCGGAGCTGCTCCACCAGCACCGGGACCAGCCCGAGGGTGAACGGCGCCCGGGCTCCGGCGGCGTCCAGCTCGTCCACCAGGTTCAGCAGGGGCAGGTACACCCCCAGCGCGGCCTCGTACAGCCACTGCTCGCCGTGGGGCCAGCGGCCATGCCCCAGCACCCAGGGCATGTGACCGTGCAGCACCAGGACGAAGCTACCCTGCGGATGCATCGGGCTCCTCCTCCACCTTCTCGACCGTGAAGAACAGGTCGTAGCGCTGCCGCTCCTCGCCCCACAGGTGGAGGTCCCAGGCAAAGAACAGGCAGATCCCCTGGTGATGGGCCTCGTAGCCCTCGCAGGTCTCGACGAGGCTGTCCACCGGGAAGAAGTACAGCCGACAGGGCTCCGCCGACCACATGTGCACCCGGAGGCGCCGGTCCGGAAAGACCAGCGCGACGTCGGTGACGTCGTCCCACTGCCCGGCGGAGTCCAGGAAGGCCCGGCGGTCCCCCGACTGCAGGAAGCGCCCCTCGACCCGCCCGTCCAGCCCCAGGTTCAGCTCGGTGGCGAACCGGCTGCGCACCGGCTCCCGGTAGCGATTGGCGATCTCGTAGCCGATGTCGATGACCGGGGAGTCCCGGCGCAGCACGTAGCGCTTGTAGACCCGCACCAGCCGGGTGACGCCGTCGACGTCCACGACGCCCTCCCGCGCCAGGGCGATCTGCAGCTCGTTGCCGTCGATCCGCTCGCTGCTCAGCAGGCCGTAGGGCTCGTCGACGAAGTCGCCCTGCTCGGGGTGCTGGTCCCGCCTGAGGTTGTCAAGCGTGGTGCCGGGGCCGAGGAAGTGGTCCTGGAACAGGAGCCGCTCGTGGCGATCGCAGGCCAGCATGTCCGGCGCCGGCCGGCTGGGCACCGGCAGGGGCGGGGCGACGGGGAGGGTGACGTGCTGCAGCCTGTCGGTGTGGATGGTCGCGATCGTGTCGTTGTCGTCGGTCGGCTCGTCGTCGACGATGTCGTCATCCTCGCCGGAGATGAGGTGGGGCGAGCCCGCGTTGGCCGGGTCGACCAGCGCCGGCAGGGTCAGGGCGAAGGCGACCCCCTCGTGCCAGGTCTCCTCCCGCCGACGCAGGCTGTTGACCAGGTTGCCCACGCCCCACAGCCCCAGCTCGCTGATCGCTCCGCCCAGGGCGGGGCGGACCATCGCGCTGTAGTCGCGCGTCTGCACCAGGATCTCGCGCTGTCCGTCGCAGTCGTGGTCCTGGACCTCGTGGCGCAGCTTGTGGTGGTCGCCCAGGGCCTGCAGGGCGATGAACTCGGCCCGCATCAGGGCCCGCCAGGCGGTGTGACGCAGGTCCGGGCGGTCGGGGCCGCCGGCGTGGCTGCCGTGGAGGGGCGCCCCTCCCTGCCCGGTGTAGAGCCAGGCCCGGGCCTGTTCCAGCGCCGCCACGGTGGCCGGGGTGGCGTGGTTCCGGTTGTAGCGGCGCAGCCGCTGCACGGTGGCGCTGGCTCGCAGCATCCGCTTGTGCAGGCGGTTGGCTTCGTCCCGGCGCACGAGAAAGGCCTCCCACGGGGGACCGCACAGCCAGGGGGCGTAGCGTTCCATCGCCGGGTCGACGGCGTCGGCCTGGTCGCGCTGGAGCTGGCGCCAGCGGCGACCCATGGTCGCCGGCAGGCCGGCGGCCCCGCCGGTGCGCCAGGCCGCAGCACCGGGCGCGACGCGCCCCCCCGGGCGCTGGGTGTCGACGACCTGGCCGGGCAGCGCCGTCTTCAGCCAGCTCCCCTGGGCCCGCAGCAGGCGCATCAACGACGGGACCCAGCCATGATCGCTGCCCCAGCACCAGTTCCGCGACCCGCTGCGCAGCCCCAGGTTCTCGCCGGAGATCGCCACCGCCACGTAGCGTTGCTCCGCGGCCGCGCGCTGCTTGAGCTCGTAGGCGAAGTAGCGGGGCAGGGCCCAGGGGACGAGAGCCGCGAGGCGGGAGTCCAGGCGCATCACGCCCACACCGGCCCCCTCCCGCTCGGCGACGAACCAGGCGTCCTCGCCCGACGGGTCGGCTCCGGCCGCCCGCAGCAGGGCGTCCTCGACGAAGCTGTAGCGGATGCCGGCCCGGGCCAGCAGCCGCGGCACGATCGGGTCCCAGCCGCCCACCCCCAGCCACGCGCCGCGGACCGTCGCGCCCAGGCGCTCCTGCGCCCAGCGGGATGCCCCGTGGATGTGGCCGACGGCGTCGCGTTCCGGCAGGGACTGCAGCGCCGCACCCACCGGGGATCCCCCGAGCACCTCGACCTGGTCCCGGCCGACCAGCTCGGCGAGGCGGTCCAGGATCCAGGGCGCGTTGGATCCCATCCAGTCGCCGACGGCGCCGGACAGGTGCAAGGCCACCCGGACGTGGGCGTGTTCCGCCAGGGCGTCGACCAGCGGGGCCCACACCCGCTCCACGAAGCGGGCGATGCGGGGCTCCTGCTCACCCGGCGCGGTGGGGTCGAAGATGACGAGGGACAGGGTGATCTGCTGCAAGGCGCTGCACTCGTTGGGAACGCTCCGCCGGCCGGGGCGGGTGCAGGAGGCGCCGGGGAGCCGGCCGCTGGATACCAGCGAGGAGGCTCCGCCGTCACGGGGGGCGCCAGCGTAGCAGAGCCCCGCCGCCAGCAGGATCAGTCGGGACGCCGAGGCGTGGCCACGGCGTCCGCAGGCGACGGCAATTCCACCTCCAGCCACCCCCGGGCCGGGTGCCGCACCTCGGCTCCTCCGGGCCCGGCCCACCGGAGGGCGAGGCGCGGGCGGGTGGTCTCGGTGGGGATGCCGATGACCACGCAGCGGGGCCCCACCGAGACGACCGCACCCGGCCAGGGGTCGGCGACCACGAGTTCCGGGCCTCCCTCCTGCTCGATCACCAGGGAGCGGTGGATCGGATCCGGCTCCCGGCCGCCGTCCGGTCGATCGATGCGCAGCCACAGCATGCCGTCCCCCGCCGCCACGGCCCCCCCGAAGAACCGCCGCTCGGCCCGGGCCATGCTGCCCCCGCGGGGCAGCGGGAGCGGCGCCGCCCCCGCCCACTCCGACAGGTGCAGGCGGCCATCCAGGGTCGGGTGGACGACCCCGGCGGGGCGAAGCGGTCCCGGCCGTGCCTCCCGGCCGACGGGCTGCCGGAGGCGCAACGGCACCGGCAGGCCCAGGGTCGCCCAGACCGCGGCAACGTGGGCCCGGAACAGGGCGTCGAACAGGTCGGCGACCTCGGTCTGGAACTCCGGGCCGAGCCACCAGAACCAGTCGCTGGACTCGGCGTTGGCGAGGTGCGGCCAGGCGGCCTCCGGCCGGCCGGCGTCCTCGAAGGCCTGGCGGGCATCCGCCAGCAGGGACCAGGCGAGCCAATCGTCGGCGTCGCCCGCCCAGATGCGCAGGTCGGCGCCGATCCACGACCCGGTGTGCAGCCGCCGGATCCGGCCCCGGGTCGGGACCCGGGCGGCGACATCCATGCCGACGACGGCGCCGCTGGCGAAGAGCCGACGCAGGAAGTCCTCTCCTGCGTCGGGATAGGCCTCCCACGGGTTCTCCCCATCCAGCACGATGGGAACGATCGGTGCGTCGTCGCCGTGGCGATGGGCGGCCGACGCCAGCAGGTCGTCGACGGCCGCGTCCCCCGGCCACTGGTGGTAGAGGAAGCCGATCCGGTCCGACAGTTCGTGGTCGCGAAACAGCAGGCGGGTGCCGGCCTCGGCCCCTTCGATCACCCAGGGACCGTCGATGCGGACCTCGCCGACCCGGTCACTGCGCCGCAGCATCTCCTCGTCGGTGGCCACCCAGGCAAATCCCAGGTCGTCGACGATCTCCATCACCTCCGGCGACAGCGCCCCCTCGCTGGGCCACAACCCCGCCGGGCGGCGCCCGAGGATCTCCTCGCACACGTTCCGGGCCTCGACGAGCTGCCGGCGGGCATCGTCGGGCCAGGCGAAGCGCTCGGCCCCCAGCAGGTCGTCGGGGAGGTCCGGCAGGCACCGGCGCGCGTGGCCGACGTCGACGAGCAGCGGCAGGATGGGGTGGCAGAGGGGCGAAACCGACAGGCTGGGGAACTGTCGCCACAGCTCGAGGACCCGGCCGACCATCGCCCGCTGGTGGTCGAGGAGCCGGACGAGCTGCCGGTGGCTGAATCCCTCGTCCTGGGCCACCAGCTCGGCGATGAACGGGTCCCGCCGCGCCACGCTGCCCATCCAGGCGAGGTTGCTCCACACCTGCAGGTCGCGCAGGTCCGCCGGGTCGGAGAGTTCCCGAGCCCGCGCCGCCAGCGCGGTGTACCGGGGGCTCGCCCGGCGCATGGCCGGGTGGCCGTGGACGAAGCGCTGGCGGATGAAGTCGCGCTCGGCGGCCGACAGATCCTCGGCCGGCACCCGGGCGATGCGCTCCCACTCGTCCATGGCGCCGTCGCGCAGGGCCGCGAGCTGCTGGAGCAGCGACGGGACGACGTTGATGGTGGGCGCCGCCCCGGCCTCGGCCGCCAGGACGGCGACATCGGTGTAGCCGCGGCAGGCGTGCAGCCGGACCCACGGCATCCACGGCCGCCCGGTGTCCGGGTCGCGGTAGTCGGGCTGGTGCATGTGCAGCAGCAGGGCGATGCGCGGGGGCATGGTCGCAGCCGGGGAGGGGCGGACCGCTCCGGGGAGCGGGGACACGGACGGGGGGGAGCGAGGACGGACGGCCTGACCTACCCCGTCCGGGGGACATCAGCGCCGGGGATTGCCGGGTCGGAGGTTGCGGAAGGTTACAATCGCCCGTCCCTCTCGGACCCGCTCCTGCGAGGGCCTCTCCCCCTCCTCCCCGGTCCTGGAATGCCGGCCCTGGTCGACCAGTTCTGTCCCAACGTGCACGACGCCGCGATCACCGCGGCCACCTACGACGTGCACAGCGGCACCATCGCCACCGCGGATGCCACCGGCGTGGTCGCTGTCCAGCGCCCGGGCGAATCGACCCCGCAGCTCGTGTTCCAGCCGGGCGACGCCGTGATGGGGGCCCTCGACCTGGTGCCGGGGGGCAGCCTGCTGGCGGTCGGCGACGAGTCCGGGACGGTCGGGGTGTACCGCTGCGACACCGGCGAGGCCATCTTCCGAGAGGTTCGCGAGGGTGCCCGGGGGCGGGTCCGCGCCATGCGCGGCATGGCGCTGAGCCCCGAGGGGCGCAGCCTGGCGAGCATCGCCCGCGACGGGCTGATCCGCATCTGGGACCTGGAGACCGGCAGCCGCACGGCGGCCTGGCAGGGATTCTCCGGGGACACGGTGGAATTCGACCCGCGCGGGCAGCGCCTGCTGGCGATGGACGACCAGGGCCAGCCCCGGCTCATGGACCTGATGAGCCTGCAGGCCCTGTACATGGACAAGCTGCAGATGCCCGCCGACCGGGCCTCCTTCACGCTGGACGGCACCATGGTCGTGGCGGTCGGCCAGGCGGGGATCTCGCTGCTCCGGGTCGCCGACGGCGCGCTCATCGCCAGCTTCGCCACCCGCGGCGGTTCGGGCATCATCAACCTCGTCCTGGCCCCCGACGGCCGGCAGGTCGGGGCCGTCACCCACCGCAGCGTCCACACCTTCTCCCTCCCCGACCTCCAGCCGGCCGGCAGCATGAAGCACGGCGCACCCGATCCCACCGGTGCCGCCTACTGGGCCCGGGAGGGGATCCGGGTGGCCGGCAACGACGGCCTGATGCACGGTGGCGGCTCGGGCAGCGCCGGACCGGTCGTCGCCGTGGGCGGCTTCGGCGACCATCGGCTGGCGGCCCACGCATCGGTGGTCGCCTGCTGGAAGGGCAACCGGCGGGTCCGCGAGCTGCCCGTCACCGCTCCCCCGCGGGAGGTGCACATCGATCGCGACGGACGGCTCGCGGTGGTCGTGCCCGACCGGGGCCCGGTGGAGGTCTTCGACGTCCAGCGCGGCACCCGGGTATTCGACGGCGGCCCGTCGACCAGCGGCGCCGTCATGGTGGCGGTGGGCGGCACCGTCGTGGCCGTACAGCTTCGCAAGGGGGGCGTGCGCTGGTGGGACCTGGCGGCCAACAAGGGCTACCAGCTCGACTGGCCGCGGACCATGGCCCTGTCCAACGGCGGAACCTGGCTGGGAGTGGTCACCCCACGCGGCCACGTCCGGATCCTCGACCCGTCCACCGGGCGGGACGCGTTGCCCCCCCCCACCCCCCTGGCCGACGTGCCGGTGGCCCGGCT
>RFKJ01000280.1 GCA_003694325.1 Deltaproteobacteria bacterium | reverse complement strand
GCACCTCGGCGACCGAGACGGCCAAGGTGGGGCAGCCATGACCCAGTTGTGTGTCAGGTATGACCCATTACCCTTTTAAAAAGGGTAATGGGTCATACCTGACACCTGGTAGACGACGAAGCTGGCCACCCAGGCCACAGCGGTCATGTACGCGAACATGAACACCGGCCAACGATAGCCGCCGGTCTCTCGCTTGACCGCTGCCAGCGTGCTCATGCACTGGGCGGCCAGGGCGATGAACACCATCAGGGAAAGCCCGACGCGCGGGGTGTACACCGGGCGCCCGTCGGCATGGCGGGACTGCTGCATGCGCTCCCGGAGCGAGGTGCTGGATTCGTCGACGTCCTCCCCCACTCCGTAGACCAGGCCCATGGTGCTGACGAAGACCTCGCGGGCGGCGAAGGCCCCGATGAGGCCGACGCCGATCTTCCAGTCGAAGCCCAGCGGAGCGATGACCGGCTCGATGGCCTTGCCGAGCTGCCCGGCGTAGCTGGCCTCCAGGGACTCGGCCTGCCAGGCGACGAGTTCGTCGTGGGTGGCGTCGGGTCCCGGCTCGGGCAGCTTGGGGAAGCTGAGCAGCCCCCACAACAAGACGGTGCAGGCCAGGATGACCGTGCCGGCGTCGGTCAGGAACACCTTGCCCCGCGACAGCATCAGCCGCCCCACGCTGGCCATCGACGGCAGACGGATCGGCGGCAGTTCCAACAGCAGGGGTTCCCGCCGCCCCTTGAGCACCGTGCGGCCCAGCACCGCCGCGGAAACCAGCGCCGCCATGGTGCCGAACAGGTACATGGCCATCATCATCAGGCCCTGCAGGGACAGCACCCCGAGCACCCGTCGCGGGGGGAACAGCGCCGCGATGATGAGGGTGTAGACCGGCAGGCGGGCCGAGCACGTCATGAACGGGATCACCATCATGGTCAGCAGCCGGTCGCGCTGCCGTTCCATGGTGCGGGTCGCCATGATCGCCGGGACGGCGCAGGCGTAGCCCGACAGCATCGGCACGAAGGCCCGTCCGTGCAGCCCGATGGCCTTCATCACCCGGTCCATCAGGTAGGCCGCCCGAGCCATGTACCCGGAGTCCTCCATGACCCCGACGAAGAAGAACAGCAGGAGGATCTGCGGGAGGAACACGACGACGTTGCCGACGCCCCCGATGATGCCCTCGACGAACAGGTCGGTCAGGACCGACTCGGGCAGCCAGGTCCGGGCCAGGCCCGCCGTGACCTCGAACAGCGACTCGATGGCCGTCACGAAGGGGTCGGACCAGGAGAACAGCGACTGGAAGATGACCAGCATCGTGGCCACGAACACCCCGAACCCGGCCACCGGGTGCAGCAGCACCCGGTCCACCCGCTCGGTCAGTCCCCGCCGGGCATGGACACCGACCAGCGCACCGGCGTGGGCATCGAGCCAGGCGTAGCGGGTGCCGATGATCTCCTGGTCGATGTCCCGCCCGCCCGCGGCCTGGCGACGCTGCCGCACCGCCTCCCGCACCTCGTCGGGGATGTCGGCCAGCTCGTCATCTTCGTCCAGGCTGGTCAGCGCCCACAGGGCCATCGCCCGGGCCTGACCCGCGGGGAGCTGCCAGGCCGCCCGCAGCACCGGCGTCAGGGCTTCGACGTCGGCCTCCACCCCCGGCGGATACTCCAACCGGAACGGGGTCGGCGGCGCGGCGTGCAGGGCGCGGGCCAGGGTCGCCCGCAGCTCGTCGATCCCCTCGCGGGTCCGCGCGCTCACCGGCACGCAGGGCACGCCGAACAACGCCTCGATCGCCCGCGGGTCGGGCCGGGCTCCCTCGACCTCGTCCACCATGTTCAGGGCGATGACGCAGGGCAGACCCAGTTCGCGGACCTGCAGGACCAGGTAGAGGTTGCGGAGGAGCTGGGTGGCATCCACCACGAGCACGACCAGGTCCGGCGGCCTCACCCCCCATCCCAGCACCGATCGGATGGCGACCTGCTCCTCGGCCGAACGGGCCGACAACGAATAGGCGCCCGGCACGTCGAGCAGCTCGACGTCCACCCCTCCCGGCAGCTCCCCCCGCGCGGTTCGCCGCTCGACGGTGATCCCCGGGTAGTTGCCGACCCGAGCGTTGCTTCCCGTCAGCCGGTTGAACAACAGGGTCTTGCCGGTGTTGGGGTTGCCGACCAGGGCGACCAGCGGCCGACGATGGGCCAACGCGGCGGCGGTTGCGCGCATGGCGACTCCCCAGCGCCCGGAGGTCTCAGGCCACCGGGCGGATGGTGATATCCGCGGCTTCGGCGCGGCGGATGGAGACCCGGCAACCCCGAACCTCGAGCTCCAGCGGGTCGCCGAGGGGCGCGACGTTGCGCACCCGCACCTCGGTGCCCGGCACCAGGCCCAGCTCCATCAGGCGGCGGCGGAAACTGCGCGCGCCCGCCAGCCTCACCACGACGACCGGCTGGTGCAGCGCACTGGCGTCGAGCGACGGACCACCGCGATCGCCGACCTCCCCCACGGCACCCGGCGGGTGGCCCGCACCGATGTACGGCCTGCCGGGCAGGTCGACCGGGAGCGGGCAGACAGGCCGGGGCAACCGGCCATCCGGCCCTTCGAGGGTGGTGTCTTCGTGCTCATCCAGCGACATGGCGGGCTCCTCAGGACCCCGGGACCGATCAGGCTCTCCCGGCGTCGACCGACAGCATAATGAATTTGATTTTCAGTTTCCCGGAAAAAGTGCCCGACGCGGCATTCCGTCGCGTCGGCCGGCCCCGAACGCCCCCCGGGCCGCGCCCGAGTCGCCGCCCGGCAATCGGGAAGCCGTCGAAGCCTCCGGTCGCCGCGACCCCGAGCGGGTCAGCCGCGACAGCAGTCTCCGCCGTCCCGCCGTCGGCGGAGCAGGGCCATCAGCGGGAGCAGGAGCCCCGCCCAGGCCGCTGCCGGCATCCCGCTCCGGCACCCACAGACCCCCACGCCCGGCTCGTCGCTTCCGCCGCCGCCGCCCCCCGTCCCGCCGCCGGAG
>RFKJ01000279.1 GCA_003694325.1 Deltaproteobacteria bacterium | reverse complement strand
CTTGCGCACGGCGGCCCCGGAGATCCCGAGCAGCGCGCCGACCTCGTCGTGGGTCATGCCGTCGAGGTAGTGGTAGACGACGCACTGCTGGGTCCGGGCGTCCCACCCCTCCAGCAGGCGGTCGACGAGCTGGGCGCCGGCGACCCGATCGAGCGCGCTGTCCCCGACGGGGAGCGGGGCGAGGGCAGCGACGTCCTCCACCGGATCCTCCGGTCGACGCCGGCGCGTCCGGAGCACGTTGAGGCAGTGGTTGGTGGCGATGCGGTACAGCCAGGTGCTCGGCTTGCTGCGGCCTTCGAAGCGATGGGCGTAGCGGTGGGCCTTCAGGAAGATCTCCTGGACGGCCTCGGCGGCGTCGGCCTCATTGCGGAGCAGGGTCAGGCAGCGGCCGTGGACCATGTCGCCGTAGCGCCGATAGAGCCGGGCGACGTCGATGCGGGCGGGGTGGTCGGCCACGGTGCTCCCATCACGGTCTCTCGACCATGGTCGGGCTATCGTGGCGGTGCCGGGCGTGGCGGGCGAGGCCGCCCCCAGGTCCACGACCGCTGCCGGGCCGGCGCGGAACCTCATCCGCAGCCGGTGGAGCCGCTGGTGGAGTCGCTGCTGGAGGAGCCTCCCTGGCCGCCGTTCCCCGCGTCGCTTCCGTCGGCGCCGCTTCCGTCGGCGCCGCTTCCGTCGGCGCCGCCGTCGCCGGCCTCGACGATGAACAGCACGTCTTCGGCCCACCAGGCGTCGCCGTCCTCGGTCTCGACGACCAGGTCGACGCCGCCGAGCCGGGCGTCGGGCGCCACCGACAGGGTCAGCAGCAGCTCGTCGTCCCGGGGCTGCATGGCGCAGGGGGTCAGGTCACCGTAGAACTGCACGTCGGTGACGGTGCTCCAGTCGACGGGCCGGTCGGCGACGAGGCTGACGATGGCGGTCTCCCCCTGGGCGAGGGTGTCCGGCACCATGGTCAGCCCCAGGTCCTGCTCCACGTCGGCGCCGGTGTCGAGGGCGTCTCCCTGGCCGGCCTGGCCGTGGCCGGACCCGTCGCTCCAGGTCTCGTCCCCGTCGCAGGGGGCGTCGTAGATGATGCAGCCGCCGAGGGAGGCGAGCGCCAGGCAGGCACCGAGAATGCGGGTCATGTCTTCCTCCATGGGTGGGTTGCGGCCGTGCCGCGGTGGGGGGACGGCCATTTGGACCCCGGGGGGGGACGGAACCGCTACCGCGGTACCCGGAATTCGCTCCGATGGGTGGGAGGGGGAAGACGCGACCGTCGGCTCGAGACCATGTGCCCGCCCGGGCGTGTGCCGGGTGCCGCCGGGCGCAGGCCGGTTAGCCTCACGGGTCCCCGCGGACCGACCCCCACCCGAGCGCAAGCATGCCGAAGAAGAAAGACGTCAGCAGTGTCGAGAAGGCGTACAAGAACCTCGAGTTCCTCAACAGCCCCGAGGCGCGCACCATCCGCATCCTCTGTGAATACGAGGAGCCCCGTCGCCGGTTCCGGCAGGAGCGGGTCCGGGACACCATCGTCTTCTACGGGTCGGCCCGCGCCGTGCCCCGCGAGCAGGCCGTGGGCGAGCTGGGCGAGGCCGAGCGCGAGCTGCGGGCGGCCAGCGACGACGTGGAGCGCCGGCGCCTGGAACACCAGGTGCTCCACGCCCAGCGGCGGGTGCGCCTGTCGCGGTTCTACGAGGATGCCCAGGAGCTGGCCCGGCGGCTCACCGCCTGGAGCATGGAGAAGCGCAAGGGTGGCTACCTCGTCGCCACCGGCGGGGGGCCGGGGATCATGGAGGCGGCCAACCGCGGTGCGAGCATGGTCAAGGGGGGGCGCAGCGTGGGCATGGGGATCAGCCTGCCCTTCGAGGAGAAGCTCAACCCATTCGTCACCCCGGAGCTGGGCTTCGAGTTCCACTACTTCTTCATGCGGAAGTACTGGTTCGCCTACCTCGCCAAGGCCCTCGTGGTGTTCCCCGGGGGCTTCGGCACCATGGACGAGCTGTTCGAGATGCTCACCCTCCGCCAGACCCGCAAGATCCTCAAGCCGCTGCCCACCGTACTCTACGGGGCGGAATTCTGGCGGCAGGTCACCGACATCCAGTCCCTCGTCGACTGGGGCACCATCGCCGAGCGCGACCTGTTGATGTTCCATCGGTCCGACTCGGTGGACGATGCCTTCGACTACCTCGTCGCGGCCCTGGAGCGGTCGGAGCACGAGCGCCGCTCCCCGCCGACGACTCCGCCCAACCCCGTCAACCACCGGGAGTGACATGACCCCGTTCGGAATCCGCAAGAAGCTCAAGGGGCTGGTCGGGCGCGGTGGCGGCCGTACCGACATCGTCCGCTACGACATCACCTTCGTGCTGCCCGACGGCACCGAGCAGACGGTCCAGGCCGAGGAGCGCTACACCCTGGCCATGGCCAGCCAGTTCCTGCCCGCGCCCATCGCCACCGGCTGTCCCGACGGCCAGTGTGGGGGCTGCGTCGTCGATGTCCTCGACGACCGGGGGCTCGCTCCGGCCAGCGACAGCGAGCGCAAGGTCTTCGAGAAGTGGCACAAGCACTACGACGGCAGCCGGCGGCTGGCCTGCCACGCCCGGATCACCGGGCCCGGCGCCAAGGTGCGGGTCCGGGAGCTGTTCGACTACGACAGCATCCGCGGGACCGACTGAGCGGCCCGCGCGCCTCTCGTCCGCCCGGCCCGCCGACCGTCGTCGTCCGCCCATCGGCTCGCCCCCCTGCT
>RFKJ01000278.1 GCA_003694325.1 Deltaproteobacteria bacterium | reverse complement strand
GTGATGGGGGCTTCGGTGATGGGGGCTCGAGCCTCGACCCCACGGGCAACGTCTACGAGCTGGACATCTCGGCCGGCTCCTGGACCGAGCCGGCCGGGGTCGGCGAGCTCCTCAGCGCCGAGGTCGGCGTCGACCTGTTGCTCGAGGTCCGGAGCATCGACCCGACGCTGGAGGTGCGGACCGGCTGGACCGACGACTCCCGGCTGGCCCAGGACACCTGCGTCGAGACCGTCGACTTCCCCTCCGCCGACGCCGACGGGCTGCCGGCCTTCGAGGTCGGCCCGACCTCCATGGCGCTGGCCGTGGCCGGGTACGAGGCTCCCATCGAGCAGGTCGTGATCTCCGGCCGCTTCGACCCGACCGGGAGCGCCATCGACGACGCCGCGATGACCGCCGAGATCGACTTCCGGACCTGGAAGGCGCTGCTCGAAGACCTGATCGGCAGCGGGGACCCGGCGGACATGTGCGACCTCCTCGCCGGCTTCGGGTTGTCCTGCGAAGCCTGCGCCAGCGACGGCAAGTCCTGGTGCATCCCGGTGGCCGTCGAGTCCATCCCGGCCGAGTTGTCGACCATCCCCCTCACCGAGGTGACGGCGGCCGACATCCTCGCCGATCCCGCCTGCCGCTGATCCGGCCTGCCGCAGGTCCGTCGCGGCGGGCCGGGGCCGCCCCTCGTGCGCCGGTGGACCCGCCCCGGCGCGGGCGGTCGCTGGCGGCCCCACCCGCCGGCAGAAGCGGAATTCGAATCCCCCGTAGCGGGATATCGGGTTGATCGAACCGGCCGGCCGGGTATTCCGGGTGGGTCGAGTCCCCCCTGCCTGCTGGAGCCTCCTTGCCCGCTGCCCCCACGCCGACCGGCCTCGATGTGGACGAGCGGTGCTCCTGCGAGTTGGGTTCCCTGGCCGGTATCGAGGAACACCTGCACCGGCGAAGCTACCGCCCCGGACAGGTCCTGTGGGCCGAGGGGCAGGCGGCCAACCGCCTCGTGATCCTCGACCAGGGGCGCATCAAGGCGGTGACCGTCGCCGCCGATGGTCGTTCGACGCTGCTCTACGTGTTCAGCCCGGGCAGCGTCTTCGGGTTGCTGCCCTTTGTGGACGGGCAGCCCTACCCGGCCACCGCCATCGCGGTCGAGGAGGTGTGCACGCGTGAGGTGTCGTATTCGGCGCTGCGGTCCGCCCTCCAGCGGGACCCCTCGGTGGCGATGGGGCTGCTGGCCGTCCTCGGCCGGCGCCTGCGCGAAGCCATGGCCCGCGTCGAGGCGAGCCACCGGCACGGCTCGTGGACCCGGGTGGCGGCGGCCCTGCTGCTGCTGAAGCCTCGCAACGAGACGCTACCGCTGATCCTCGACATACCTCGGCCGCGGTATACATTCGCGGCGGACCTGGGGCTCACCCCGGAGTCCCTGTCTCGGGGGCTCACTCGCCTCGTCAATGCCGGGGTTCTTCACCGCCTCGACGCCGCACGGGTACAGGTGCTCGACCTGGAGGCCCTGGAGCGACTGGCGGCGGGCGAACGCCCGCACGACGTGGGGTCCGACCGGCACCCCGAACGCTGAGGGGACGCCGCCCCCTGCTGGAACGATCCTGCTGGAACGATGGGGTCGTCGCCGGAGATCCGGCACAGCACGAGCCACTCCGCATCGGTGGGGCGTCGCTTCGCTGCGGGACCGGGCCGCGGTGGAGCAGACCGGTCCGATCTTGATCGGCGATCAATGACCGGGAATCGTCGCGACCCTAGGAGATGGGTGCGGTTCGAAGCTCTCTCGAGCCGCTGACCCACGACCCCAGAGGTTCCCATGATCGACGCCAGGAACTACCTCGAAGCCGGAATGATGCTCCACGGACACAAGTGTCCCGCCATGCCGATGGGGCTCCGCGCCGGCGCCATCGCCATGAACAAGCTCGGCGTGGACCGCGCCACCGATGGCCAGCTCATCGCGCTCGTCGAACTCGGCGACAACCACTGCGCACACTGCATGGCCGATGGTGTGCAGATGATCACCGGCTGCACCTTCGGGAAGGGCAACATCAAGCAGCTCGGCTACGGCAAGTTCGGGCTCACTCTCATCGACAAGGCCACCGGTCGCTCCGTGCGCGTGGTGCCCCGCGCCGAGGCGCAGATGGCCATGAAGCAGACCCGGTTCTTCAAGGAATACCGCGAGAAGGGGATCCCTGCCTCCCAGGTTCCCGACGAGGTCGTCCAGCCGCTGGTCGATCGCGTGATGACCGCTCCGGAGGAGGAGATCTTCCGGATCGGCGAGGTGCAGCACGAAGAGGTGAAGGAAGAGCCGCACCCCTTCGATTCGTTCGTCTGCGAGCGCTGCGGGGACATGGTCGTCACCTCCTATGGCCGCATCCATGAGGACCGCCACGTCTGCATCCCCTGCCACGAGGCCCTGCTGGCAGGGGCGGAGGACTGATCGCCTGCCGCCCGGCCCTCACCCGAGGCATGTCATGACCACGTCCCTCGTCGCTGGCCTCGTCACCTTCGTGTTCACGACGCTGCTCACCATCGCCGGCGTGGGCGCGGCCTTCATCCTGATCCCGGTGTTCGTCGCCCTCGGCATCGATGTGCACGTGGCGATGGCCACAGCCCTGCTGCTCAACGCCATCGCCATGAGCTTCGCGTCGGCGCGTTTCATCCGGTCGAAGCTGGTGCTGTGGCGGATCGCGATTCCGATTCTCATCGTCGCATCCGTCCTGTCACCCCTCGGGGCGTGGGTGAGCCAGGGGCTCGACCGCGACACGCTGCTGTGGGGATTCGTCGGCTTCCTGCTGTTCGCGGCGGCGATGATGCTGTTCTACCAGCCCAAGCCCCGTGAAGTGGAACAATCGCGCGGGAAGCTGCTGCTGTTCGGTGTGTCCGTGGGTGCCTTCGCCGGCTTCCTCGGTGGATTGCTCGGCGTCGGTGGCGGCAACTTCATCGTGCCCGTCCTGGTGTGGCTCGGCATCGACCCCAAGAAGGCCTCGGCCACGACGTCGTTCATCGTCATCTTCTCTTCCTTCTCCGGTTTCCTCGGTCACGCCACCACGGGCTCGATGAGTTGGAGCCTGCTGGGATGGACGGCCGTCGGTTCCGCCGCGGGCGCCCTCGTCGGCGCCTGGTTGATGACCGAAAAGCTCAAGCGGCGGCAGGTCAAGCTCATCATCGGGGTCGTGCTGCTGGGGGTGGCCGCCAAGATGATCTGGACCCTGCTCGCGTGACGACCTGCCGAAAGGCAGCAGAAGGGAACCCACCATGAAGCTCACCCCCCTCCTCCGAGCCACCATCCCGTGGGTCGCCGGTGCGGTCCTTGCAGTGCCGGCCCGGGCCGAGCCCCCCGTCGCCGAGTTCCGGTTGTTCCTGGACGCCACCGCGCGTGACGTTCCCGTGGTCCAGCCCTTCGCTCGCAGTGAGAGCCGCCTGCGGACGGAGGGCCTGGTCTACGAGAAGCTCAGCGCGGGCCTGCGTTCGAAGGTGGCGGAATGGTTGAAGGTCGAGGCGTACCTCTCGGATGCCGAGAAGCTCCCCGAGGGCAGTCGTGACGGCCTCGTCGTGGGCAATCTCGGGTTCGGGTGGGATTTCGGCGCCTTCGCGGTCGGGCTGCGGTCGGGCCACGAGTGGCACACGCAAGGGTTCTATCGCTACCGCCAGCTTCACGAGCTGCGCTGGCGGCCGACCGACCGGGCCTCCCTGTGGCTGAACGACGAGGTGCGCGTCGACTCCGACGAGGGGCGGATGACGATGAACAACGCCCGCATCGGCGTCGATCTGTCCACCCGCGCCAAGTCGCGGCTGCGTGTTGTCATCGACCTGGAGTCGTCGCGGCGGGGCGGCGATTCCTGGAACTGGGTGGTCGCCCCCGGCGTGGTGCTCCAGGCGGGGCTCTGACCCGAGCAGTCAGCCCATCACCGCCTCGAGGATCGCGGCCACTTCTTCCCGGTTCATGCTGCGGGCGAGGTCCAGCGGCGTGTCACCCGAGCGCGTCGTGCGGTTCGGATCGGCGCCAGCTTCGAGGAGCGCCTCCGCGCTCCGCGGCTTGTTCGCCAGGACCGCCTTGTGAAGCGGCGTGAAGCCGATGCTGTCCGGCCGATTCGGGTCGAGGCCGGCTTCCACCGCGGTGCGGATCAGCTCCGGGTCGTCGGTGGCCACGGCCAGCACCAGGAACGGCGAGGCCGCGTCGGCCTTGTAAAGATCGGCGCCTCGGTCGAGGAGCAGTCGCACCGTGGCGGCCCGGCCTTCCATCGCTGCCAGCATGAGCGGCGTCCAGCCGTCGTGGGTCTCGGGGTCCACGGGCGACCCGAGCGACAGGACCCATGCCGCCATCTCGGGCTCGGGAGCCCGCGCCGCCTCGTGCAACAGGGTATGGCCCTCGTCGTCCACGGCGCCGGGGTCGGCGCCCTGCTCGACGAGGAATCGGGCCAATTCGAGGTCTCCATTCGCGGCAGCGCGGTGGAGCGCAGTGCGTTCGTCGTGATCCCGGGCGTCCACCATCGCGCCGCGGTCCAGGAGCCAGCGGGCGACCTCCACCTTGTTCGGTCCCGGCACGTTGCTGTGGTAGGCGAGCGCGATGAGGGGCGTGAACCCGGAGTGCCCGTGGACGTCGAGGGAGCAGCCCCCCTCGACGAGCCAGGCGAGGGTGTCGATGTCGCCGTGCCGCCCCGCCAGCACCGCGAGTTCGGCCGCATGCTCGCCCGACCGGTCGAAGTCGGGCATCCGCCGGGCCAGAGTCCGTGCCGAGCGAAAGGCCATGTTCGACAACGCGTGGCCGAGCGGGTTGCCGGAGTAGGGATCCTCGATGGTGGGATCGGCGCCGTGGTCGAGGAGCCAGGCGACCACGGCCTCCTCGTCTTCAGTGGCCGCCATGTGCAGCGGCGCGTCCCCCGCCCGGTTCGTCTCATTGATGGGGGCCTTGCGCGTCTCCACCAGCCAGCGCACCGCGTCGAGGTGTCCGCCGATGGCGGCGAGGTGGAGAGGCTGGTTGCCGTACTTGTCCCTCGCCTTCACCGACGCCCGCTTCTTCACCAACCGTTCCATCACCGGCACGTGGCCCTCGCGCGCCGCGACGTGCATCGGGGTGCGCTTGTCTTCGCCCTTGACGGAGGCCTTGGGGCCCGCCGCGAGGAACTGGTCCACGATGTCCGGCGACCCGCCGCTGGCGGCGGCGTGGAGCAGCGAGTCTCCAAACCGGTCGACGGCTCCGACGAGGTCTGCGGCAGAGACGTTGCCTGCAACAGCGCGAAACGCGTCCGCGTCCCCGGCCCGGGCGAGTTGGAACAGCTCTTCGATGGTGTCTGACATGGTGCTCCCCGATAAACCGGAGCGCCTCCATATCGCTTCCACGCCGTCGGGCAATCGGGGATCGCGCGGTCGTGGAGGCGGCAATCCCGCAAGCGGCAATCCCGCAAGCGGCAATTCTGAAAACCGGGTTCAATTTTGCGCGAACCCGGGTTGATCGAACCGGCCGGCCGGGTATTCAGGGTGGGTCGAGTCCCCCCTGCCTGCTGGAGCCTCCTTGCC
>RFKJ01000026.1 GCA_003694325.1 Deltaproteobacteria bacterium | reverse complement strand
GGCCACGGACGAGGAATCGCACGGGACGGGCTCCGGGCGGGGGGTACGTGGGGGCATGGGACACATTCCCCACCCCCATGGGGTCTCCCGGTTCCTAATCCAACCCGCTACGGGTGCGGGGACCCCGGGCCAGGATGCAACCACGGCCGGTGGCCGGCTTCTCGGTCGGGTCCCGGCGCGGCCCGCGCCCGGATTCCGGTGACACACTTCGGTGGGCCGTCGGCTCTCCCTCACACTCCCCGCAACCACACAGGAGGCCACCATGGCCACCGTCACGCTTACCACCGAAAACTTCGAGCAGGTCGTCACCGGCAACGACATCGTCCTGGTCGACTTCTGGGCCGCCTGGTGCGGCCCCTGCCGGGCCTTCGCCCCGACCTTCGAGGCGGCCAGCGAAAAGCACACCGACATCGTCTTCGGCAAGGTGGACACCGAGGACCAGCAGGCCCTGGCCGGCTACTTCGGGATCCGCTCCATCCCCACGCTGATGGTGTTCCGGGATGGCATCGGCATCTTCCAGCAGGCCGGCGCCCTGCCGCCCGCAGCCCTCGAGGAGCTGATCAGCAAGGTCCGCGAGGTCGACATGGACGAGGTCCGCAAGAAGATCGCCGAGAGCGAGGCCGCCGCCCAGGCCTGATCCCGGCGCGCCCCGGGCGGAGGGTGCGCGATGCGCGGGCGGGTGACGGTCGCGCGGACTACGCTCCGTTCGTGGTGCTGGCCCTGCTGCTGCTACCGGCTGCCCAGGCGGCCGACTTCGACTCCCTGCTGTCCGCCGACGGCTGGGAGGTGGCGGGGTCGGTCGACCACGAGGTGCTGGGGGCGGTGACCCTGGCGGTCAAGGATGTCTCGGGGGTCCGGTGCCTTCGGGGGACGGCCCGGGTGGACGCCTCGGCCCGCGACATGCTCGGTGTCGTGGACGACATCGACGGCGCGCGGTCCTGGAGCACGGCCGGGCTGTCGGAGTCCCGGGTGCTGGAGCGCCGCGATGGACATGTCGACTACGTCCAGGTGCTCGACGTCCCCGACTGGACCATGGCGGCCGACCGCTTCTGGGTGCTGCGCAGCCGGACCACGACCGCCCCCGACGGGGCGCTGGTCTTTCGATGGGACCGCTTCGACTGGCGGGCGGCCTGGCCGGAGCTGGCCGCCGAGTTGGCGGCCCGGCACCCCAGGGCCGTGGAGCCGGACCCCAACTTCGGCGCCTGGGTGTTTCGGGAGAGGCCGGTGGCTCCGGCCGCGTCGTCGGCCGGGCCCGCCGGAGGGCAGGCGGTGGACGCTGCGGGCGGGGACGCCGGCACCGAGCTGGCCTACTACCTGTGCACCGAGTCGGGCAGCCTGCCGGCCTGGTTGCAGAAGGCGGCGGCGACCCGCACCGTCCCGGCCGCCATGGCCGACGTCGTGCGGGCGGCCCGGCGGCGGGCGCACTGACCGGCTGCCTGCGCCGGCGCGATCGTGCTACCTCGACGGGGGAGCCCGCTGATCCATGAGCCCGACGACCCCCATGCCGCGCGCCATGGTCGCCCTGATCTCGGTCGCGGCCTTCGCGATCGTGGTCACCGGCATGAAGGATGCGCAGGACATCGCCCTGCCGGTGGTGTTCTCGCTGTTCCTGGCCATCCTGGCCTGGCCGGTGGTCCGGCTGCTGGTCCGCCTCCACGTCCCCAAGGCCCTCAGCATCCTGCTGGTGATGCTGCTCATCGCCGGGGCGCTGGTGGGCAGCACCGCCATCGTCGGCGACTCCCTGGCCAGCTTCGGATCCAGCATCCCCCGCTACCAGGCTCCCCTCGAAGCGCAGATCGCCCGCGTCGACCAGTTCCTCGAATCGCGCGGGCTGTCCCGCCTCGCCGAGATCGAGAACCTGTTCGACCCGGCCAGCATCCTGGTGGCGGTGCGCAGCATCGGGGCCGCGGTGCTCAACGTCGCCAGCAACCTGCTCATCGTGCTGGTCACCACGGCCATCCTGCTGCTCGAGGCCACCGAGATCGGCACCAAGCTGCGGGTGGCCTTCCGCGATCGGGGGGGGGCCGAGTGGATCGAGGTCGCCGCGGAGAACGTCCAGCGCTACCTGGCGCTGAAGACGGTCTTCTCGCTGGCGACGGGCGTGCTGCTGGGGTTCTGGACCGCGGCTTGGGGGCTGGACTACGCGGTGCTCTGGGGGCTCATCGCCTTCGTCCTCAACTTCGTCCCGGCCATCGGCTCCATCGTGGCCGCGGTCGCCCCGGTGACCCTGGCGCTGGTGCTGTACTCGCCGGGCCATGCGGTGGCGGTGGCCGCCGGCTACCTCGCCGTCAACGTCTCCATCGGAAACTTCATCGAGCCGCGGATCATGGGGCGCCGACTGGGGCTGTCCCCCTTCGTGGTGATCCTGTCCCTGTTCTTCTGGGGCTACGTGTGGGGGCCGGGGGGCATGCTGGTGGGGGTGCCCCTGACCGTGATCGCCAAGCTGCTCCTCGAGACCAGCCCGCAGACCCGCTGGATCGCCGTGTTGCTGGGTGATGCCGACGATGCGTTGACCGCTCCTCCCCCGGTGGTCGGAGAGACGCCCGAGG
>RFKJ01000277.1 GCA_003694325.1 Deltaproteobacteria bacterium | reverse complement strand
GCGGGGGCTCCGGGGACCGGCCGGGCAGGTCGCCGGGTGATGCGGTAGAACGCGGGGCCGGAGCACGGGAGGCGGGCATGGCGGACGGAATGTTCCTCGGTCGCGACGAACAGGGCGCCGAGCTGCGGATCGAGCCGGAGCGGCTGCGGACCCACGGCGTCGTGGTCGGCATGACCGGCTCGGGCAAGACCGGGCTGTGCATCGTGATGCTCGAGGAGCTGGCCGCCGCCGGCGTCCCGATCATCGCCATCGACCCCAAGGGGGACCTCGGCAACCTCGCGCTGCTGTTCCCCGGGCTGTCGCCCGAGGAGTTCGCCCCGTGGGTCGAGCCGGGGGCGGACCCGGCGGCCGTCGCGGCCCGCTGGCGGGAGGGGCTCGCCGGTGACGGCATCGACGAGGCCCGGGTGGCGGCCCTCCGCGAACGCCTGGACCTGCACCTCTACACCCCGGGCAGCGACGCGGGGGAGGCGGTCGACGTGCTCAGCGCCTTCCGCCGCCCCGAGGGACGGGGCCCCGACGGCGAGGTCGACGCCGACGTGCTCCGCGGGCTGGTCGCCCACACGGTCTCGGGCCTGCTGGCCCTGGTCGGGCGGACCAGCGACCCGGTGCGGGACCCGGCCCACGTGGTGCTCTCCACCATCCTGGAGGCTGCCTGGAGTGCCGGCGAGGACCCGGACCTGGAGACGCTGATCCTGCGGCTGGTCGACCCGCCCTTCGACAAGGTGGGCGTGTTCCCCCTGGACCGCTTCTTCCCTCCCGACGACCGCATGGACCTGGCGATGGCGCTCAACGCGGTGGTCGCCGCCCCCAGCTTCGCGCCGTGGACCCGGGGGACGCCGCTCTCCATGCGGGCGATGCTCGGGGGACCCGGTGGGCCCCCTGCCGGCCGGGTGCCCGTCCACGTGTTCAGCCTCGCCCACCTCGGCGACGACCAGCGGCAGCTCTTCCTGACCCTGCTGCTCGGTCGGCTGCACGCTTGGAGCCGCGGGATGCCGGGCACCAGCGGGCTGCGGGCGGTGCTCTTCTTCGACGAGGTCGCCGGCTACCTGCCCCCGCATCCCCACAAGCCGCCGACCAAGCAGCCGCTGCTGACCATGATGAAGCAGGCCCGGGCCGTCGGGCTCGGGGTGCTCCTGGCGACCCAGAACCCGGTGGATCTCGACTACAAGGCGTTGTCCAACGCCGGCCTGTGGTTCATCGGCCGCCTGCAGACCGCCCAGGACCGCAAGCGACTGCTCCAGGGGCTCGGCCGGCCGGGGCTCGACGAGCAGGTCGCCGGCCTCGGCAGGCGGCGCTTCCTGCTGGTGGACGCCAAGGCCGACGCGCCGCGGGTCTTCGGCACGCGCTGGGCCATGAGCTACCTCCGGGGGCCGCTCACCCGCCTGGAGATCGAGCGGGTCCACGCGACCCTCGCGCCCGCCGCCGCTGCGCCGGCCCCTTCCGCTGCGCCGGTCCCGTCCGCTGCGCCGGCCCCTTCCGCCGCGCCTGCCGCCGCTTCCGCCGCGCCCGACGACGGCACCCTCGGTGCGCCGCCTCCGACGCCGGGCGAGTGCTGGACCCTGGATCCCCGGGTGGCCTTCTCCCATCGACTGGGGGATGTCTTCTCCGCCCACGCCGGCCCGCCGCGCCCCGACGGCGTCCCGGTCTGGCGGCCGGCCCTGCTCGCCGACCTGCAACTGCTGTTCGACGAGCGCAACGGCTTCCAGCTCGAGCACCACGAGCGGCGCGTGTGGTACCCGCTCGACGATGGCCTGGGGGAGCCCGTCGCCGTCGAGCTGCACGCCACCGACCTGCTCCCCGGCCCACCGCAGGAGGGGCGCTTCCATCCCCTGCCGCCGTTCATCGACGAGGAGCGGGAGCGGAAGGCGCTGCAGAAGCAGGTGGCCGACGAGGTGTACCGCACCGAGAGCCGCGGCCGCCTCGTCCACCCGAAGCTCAAGCTCTACGCCCGGGGCGACGAGTCCCCCGACGACTTCCGCGCCCGGGTGGCGGCCGCCATCCAGGAACGGGTGGATGCCGCCATCGCCCGGCGCCGGGAACGCTACCAGCGGGAGGCCGACCGGCTGGAGGACCGCATCGCCCGCACCGAGGCGAAGCGGGTCGAGGCCCAGGGCGTGCTCCGCGGGCGCCAGGCCGAGGAGGCCGTCAACGTCGGCGAGACCGTGCTGTCCTGGTTCACCGGGCGCAAGAGGAGTGTCAGCACCGCGATGACGAAGCGGCGCATGACCGCCCGGGCCCGGCAGCGGGTGGAGCGCACCGAGCAGGAGCTGGACGACCTCAAGCAGAAGGCCTACGAGCTGGAGCGCCGCCTGGAGGAGGAGCTGGCCGAGATCCGGGCCCGCGAGGAGAAGCTGCTCGACGGGATCGAGGAGCGCGAGGTGCGCCTGGAGCGCAACGACATCACCATCGCCCGGTTCGGTATCCTCTGGGTGCCCGCCACCCGGCGGCTGTGAGCCCCAGGGGCTCCCCCGCGTTCCGCGCCGGTCGTCGACAACCCTCCTCTCCCCGAGGACTCCGTGTACATCTGTCCGGTCACCGGTGGTCGCCTGGTCAATGGTCGCTCGCCCGAGGGGCGCCGTTACCCGGCGCTCGACGGGATCCCGGTGCTGGTCCCCGATCCGGAGGCCTTCCTGGCCCGGCACGGACCGGGGGCCTGGGACCTCCGGACGGGGCTGCCCACCCGCATCATCGAGGACCTGCCGGTCGATGCCCCGGACCCCGTCACGCCCCACCTGCCGCCCCGATCGCTCGGGGGCCCGGGGGGATTCGGGCAGTGGCTGCAGTCCTTGGGCGACGCCAGCCCCACGTCGGTCTGCGCCCGGTGGGGCACCGAGCTGGCTCCCCCGGGGCGGGCGGTCGACATCGGCTGCGGGGTCGGCCCCATGACCCGCCGCATGTGCGCCACGGGGCGCGTCGTCTTCGCCTTCGATCGCTCGCCCCGGGCGGTGCTGCTGGCCCGCGACCTGCTCCTCGGCCGGCTCCAGGAGACGGTGATCCCCACCCACCGCGGCGGACTGCAGCGGGTGCGCTTTCCGTTCAAGCCGGTCTCGGACCGCCACCTCTACCTGTCCATCGCCGACGCCACCGCGCCGCCCCTGCCACCGGACACCTTTGCCTGGGTCCACCTCGGCAACATCCTCGACGTGGCCGACGACGCCGCCGGCCCCATCCTGCTGGCGGCGGTCAGCCTGCTGCAGCCGGGGGGGCTGCTCACGATCAGCACCCCCTATGACAGCGATGTGGCGCCGGTCTTCGGCAGCCCCTCGCCCGAGGACGAGCTGCGCGGCGCCCTGACCGAGCTGCGGCTGACCATCGTCGACGAGGAGGAGCACGTGCCGTGGGTTGTGCGGCAATACGACCGCGGATACCGAGTGCTCTTCACCCACTGCCTCGCCGCCCGGCGCGCCCTGCGCTGAAGGTCGGAGGCGGCCCGACACGGCTGGGGAACGCCTGATGAAGCGCGTCTACATCCGCACCTTCGGGTGCCAGATGAACGTCTACGACACCGGCAAGATGAAGGCCCAGCTCGGGCTGGACGGCTGGCAGGCGACCGACCGGATGGAGGACGCCGACCTGGTGGTCATCAACACCTGTTCGATCCGCGACAAGCCCGAGCAGAAGCTGCACAGCTTCCTGGGCGAGGCCCGGGCGGTCAAGCGCCAGCGCCAGGCCGCCGATCCCGACGACCGGCTGCTGCTCGCCGTGGCCGGCTGCGTCGCCCAGCAGGAGGGGGAGAAGCTCCGGCGTCGCTACAAGGATCTGGACCTGGTGTTCGGCCCCGACGCCGTCCCCCGGATCCGCCAGCTCGTGGCCCGGGCGGAGCACGAGCCGGTGGTCGACACCGAGTTCCTCGACAGCGACGACTACGTCTTCGCCGATGTGCTGGATCCGGATGCCGAGCGCTCCCCCACGGCGTTCGTGACCATCCAGAAGGGCTGTGACAACAAGTGTACCTTCTGCATCGTCCCCAGCACCCGGGGCACCGAGCTGTCGCGGCCCAGCGACGAGATCCTGGCCGAAGTGCGGGGGCTGGTCGCCCGCGGGGTGCGGGAGATCACCCTCATCGGCCAGAACGTCAACAGCTACGGCCTGAAGGTGCCGGGCGAGCGGACCTTCGCCCAGCTCCTCTACGCGGTGGCCGAAGTGCCGGGCGTGGAGCGGATCCGCTACACCACCAGCCACCCCCGGGACATGGGTCCCGACGTGGTCCAGGCCTACCGGGACCTGCCCCAGCTCACCAGCCACCTGCACCTGCCCGTGCAGTCCGGCAGCGACCGGGTGCTGCGGCGCATGAAGCGCTTCTACACCCGCGACCGGTACCTGCGGCTGGTCGAGGCGCTGCTTGATGCCCGCCCCGACCTGGCGCTGACCACCGACTTCATCGTCGGCTTCCCCGGCGAGTCGGACGAAGACTTCGAGGCGACCATGGACCTGCTGGCCACGGTGCGCTTCCACGGCAGCTTCAGCTTCAAGTTCTCGGCCCGCCCCGGCACGGCGGCGCTGCGGCTCATCGATCGGGGCGACGAGGTCCCGGCCGATGTCGCCCAGCAGCGCCTGCAGCGGCTGCAGGACCGCCAGCGCCAGCTCTCGCGGGAGCACCACGAGGCCATGGTCGGCTCCATCCACCCGGTGCTGGTCGAGGGCTGGTCGCGCCACGATCCGGGGGTGATCTGTGGGCGCACCAGCACCTTCAAGACCGTCAACTTCGAGGGGGACGAGACCCTGGTGGGAAAGATCGTCCCCGTCGAGGTCACCCGGGCCTTCACCCACTCGCTGCGCGGTCGGCTCGTCCCCACACCGGTCGACGCCTGAGCCGGCCCGTCCGGCATCGCCGGGCCGGGAGGCCGGGGGCGGAAACCGGCAAGGTCTGGACTTGTCACGCGCCATGCGTCAGGCTTCACCTGATGGGATGATCCGGTGATCGCTCGGGGAGTTCCCCGCGCCGCGTCCCGCCTCTGCTCCTCCTGGTCGACTCCATGCGCCTCAGCGAGACCGCCGCCGACAACCTCGCGCTGCTCGAGCGCATCTGGCGGCAGCGGCTCAGCGGACGGCTGCACCTGGAGGTGGACGGGCGGGAGGAGCGGCTGGCGGTGGTCAGCGGCGGGGTCTACCCGGGAGCCGATGGCCTCAACGGGTTGCGGGAGGCCGCGGCCTACGGCCGGGTCCGGTTCCTGGTGGCGCCGGGCGAGCCGATCGCCCAGCCGGGCAGCCGCCCGGGCCTGGCGGGGGTGATCCGCGAGCTGGCCACCCGGCTGGTCGACCAGCAGCCGCGGCCGGTGGAGGCCGACGCGGTCGTGCGGCTGCAGGTGGACATCGATCTCGCCTACGAGATCATGGATCCCTACCTCGCCGATCGGCTGTTCCGGAAGCCGGTGGCGGCCGGCGCCCTGCTGCGGGACGGCACCGTGAGCGGGCGGCTGCTGCAGGCGCTGGAGCGGCTGCACCTGGTCCGGAT
>RFKJ01000276.1 GCA_003694325.1 Deltaproteobacteria bacterium | reverse complement strand
GCCCGGAGGCCACGTGTCCGCACCCGCATCGCTGGCCCGGAAGGCCTGCCTGGCGCTGGTCGCGCCGGGGATGCTGCTCGCGCCCGCCGGCTGCTCCCTGCTCGACCCCGGCGACCGGGAGGCGAAGGCCTACGTCGAGCAGATGCAGCCGATCTTCGTCCAGAACATGGAGCTGACCCGGGAATTCGTCGACATCGCCACCGAGGTCAAGAAGGGGGAGGCCCGCCCTTCCGACATCGCCCGCCGGTTCGAGGAGAAGCTCGTGCCGCAGGCGACGGCCCTCCGGGACGCGGTGGCCGCCGTCCACCCCGCCGACGAAGAACTCGCCGCCACCCACGCGGTCCTGGCGTCGGCCTGGACCGGGCGGGTGGAGGTCTACGCCGAGCTGCACCGGGCCTGGGGAGAGGGCGACCTGGAGGCCTTCGACGCCGCCAGGCGGCGCAACCTCAAGCTCAAGGGAGCCGAGGAGCGCTACCTCATCGACGTGAATCGCTGGCTGGCCGAGCACGACCGGGCGCTGGACCCGTACCCGTGACCGGCGAAGGCCGCGGCCGGGTGAAGGGCCCCGGGGCGGACGCCGGCCGGGCGATGCAATAGGCAGGCGGCCCCCACGGGAGACCGCATGCGCCTTCGCTTCGCCCCCTCACCCACCGGACACCTGCACATCGGCGGCGCTCGCACCGCCCTGTTCAACTTCCTCCTGGCGCGCCGCCACGGCGGCGTCTTCGTGCTGCGCATCGAGGACACCGACCGGGCGCGCAGCAGGCCGGAGTACGAGGAGGAGATCCTCCGCGACCTGCGATGGCTGTCCCTGGACTGGGACGAGGGTCCGGGGGTCGGCGGGTCGCGGGGCCCCTACCACCAGATGCAGCGCCTCGATCACTACGGCCCCTACATCGACCAGCTCCTGGCCGAGGGCAAGGCCTACCGCTGCAACTGCTCGGCCGAGCGGATCCAGCAGGGGCGGGAGGCACTGCAGGCGGCGGGCCGCAAGCCGATGTACGACCGGCACTGCCGCGACCTGGACCTGGGGCCGGACTGCGGCGAGCACGTCGTTCGGCTCAAGGTCCCGCTGGAAGGCAGCACCGCCTTCGACGACCACGTCCGGGGCCGGGTGGAGATCGACAACGCCGAGATCGACGACTTCGTGATCCGGCGCAGCAACGGCCTGCCTCCCTACAACTTCGTCGTGGTGGTCGACGACCACGAGATGGGCATCACCCACGTGGTGCGGGGGGAGGACCACATCAACAACACGCCCAAGCAGGTGCTGATCTACCGGGCGCTGGGCTGGGAGCCGCCGGAGTTCGCCCACGCCCCCCTCATCCTCGGCCCCGACGGCAGCCGCCTCAGCAAGCGCCATGGCGCAGTCAGCGTGGGGGCCTACCGGGAGGAGGGCTACCTCCCCGAAGCCCTGGTCAACTACCTCGTCCGCCTGGGCTGGTCGCACGGCGACGACGAGGTGTTCAGCCTCGACGAGCTGATCTCCGTGTTCTCGCTGGACGGGATCACCAAGGCCGGCGGGCGGTGGGACGTCGACAAGCTCCGGTGGCTGAACCAGGTCTGGATGAAGCGCCTGGACCCGGCCGACCTGGCCGAGCGGGCCCGACCCTTCCTGGTCGCTGCCGGAGCCGACCCGGCGCTCATCGATGACCGCCTGGTGCCCGCCGTGCTCACCGTCCGGGAGCGGGCCCGGACCCTCGTCGAGCTGGGCGAGCAGGCGCGGTTCTACTTCGTCCCCGACGACGCCCTGGACTGGGACGAGCAGGCCGTCAAGAAGCACATCAAGGCCAGCACCCGCCCGATCCTCGACGGGCTGCTCGCGGTGCTCGAGGGGGTCGAGGACTGGAGCCAGGAGGGGCTCGAAGCCGCGGTCAAGCCGTGGGTCGAGGCCGAGGGGATCAAGCTCGGCAAGGTCGCCCAGCCGGTGCGCGTCAGCCTGACCGGCAAGGGGGTCGGACCCGGCCTGTGGGAGATGCTGGCCGCCATCGGCCGGGAGGTGGCGTTGCGGCGGATCCGGGCAGGGCGGGACAAGGCTGCGGCCCGCGAGGCGGCAGCCGGCCGATGACCGGCGGGCGAAGCCGGCCATGCCCCGGGCGGGACTTCGGGCCTTGCGCGCCTGGGGGGCGCCCGTTAAAGGCGCAGCCGTTGCTGGGCCGTGGTGTAATTGGCAACACGTTGGGTTCTGGCCCCAAAGAGTCCAGGTTCGAGCCCTGGCGGCCCAGCCATCCTCCCCCCATCACCGAGTCTTGACAGCGTCGACCGACCCTCGTTAAGACACGGGCCCTGCTCCCATCGTCTAGCGGTCAAGGACACCGGCCTCTCACGCCGGAGACACGGGTTCGATTCCCGTTGGGAGTACCACCTGGAGCCCCCGCACCGACCGGTGCGGGGGTTCTTGCGTTCCGGCTGCTGCTGGCGAACGCGGCCATCGAACCACGCCCGCCCGGTTCGTCGCCCGCAGCTCCCGCGGTTTTGGTCCCGGCCGGCATCACCCGCGCCGAAAAGGGTAATGGGTCAACCCTGACACCGGAGGACGGCGTCGGCGGCCATGGTGCCCGACAGCAGCGCGGCCATGGCGTGGGCGCCGGGGGCGGTCATGCCGTTGCCGACGTGGACCGTGCCGGCGTCCGCGTCGACGAGGTCGGGGGGTTGCCAGCCGTCGGTGGGGACCACCCGGGACAGCTCGCTGCGGACGCCGTGCAGCCGGCGGTAGGCGGCCGGGCCGAGGAAGCGCTGGTAGAGGAGCGCGTCGCCGAATCCCGGGACGTGGCGCTCCACTCCCGCCCGCACCTGCTCCATGACGGCGGCGACCCGGTCTTCGGATGGCTCGTCCTCGCCGCGCGGCAGGATGCAGAAGCCGGTGAGGGTGACGTGGTCGTCGGTGACGTGGTCCTTGAACACGTGGAAGCCGATGGCCGGCGGCATCTCGCCCCGGTCCAGGGCCGACAGCCACCCCGGCGGGTCGGGGGGCATGACGACCAGGGCCCGCTCGGGAAACAGCCGCAGGGACCGCGGCACCACGAACAGGAGCTGGCTGGCCGAGAGTCCCCGGCGCAGGTCTGCGCCCTTGAGGGCCCGGTGGGACTGGCTGGTGACGACGTGGGCCGCGTCCCAGGTCCCGCCATCGGTCCACACCCGGCGTCGTCCCCCCACCACCTCGACGCCGCGCACGTCGGTGTCCAGGAGCAGCCGTCCGCCACGCTCCTCGAAGGCCGACACCAGCGCACCGATCAGCGCCCCGGCGCCGCCCCGCGGGACGAGCTGGCGGTCGTGGTGGTAGCCCAGCTCCGGGGCGAACTCCGTGGCGAGGTCCTCGGTGCGCATGGCCGAGGGAGGCTGGCCGCTGGCGTAGGCCAGGGTGCAGGCGAGGCTCTCGATCTGCGGCGAGCGCACCGCCTGCGAGAGCACCGTGCCCAGGTCCGGGTAGCGCCGCCGCCGCACGGCCTGCACCAGGCGGACCAGGGCCGGGGCCCGCCAGGCCAGGCGGGCCGAGGTGGCGAGGTCCGGCGGCAGGCGCCACACCTCGTCACCCAGGCAGAGCCGGGTGCTGCCGCGGTCGAAGGGCAGCGAGATTCCCACGTCGGCGAGGGCCCGCACCATCCCGCCGCCGAACTCGTTGCAGCCCCGGGTGAACCGGTAGCCGTCGAGGGTGAAGGCCCCGCAGTGCCCGCCGGGGTGGTCGAGCTTCTCGAGCACCACCACGTCGAGACCGGCGGCCAGCAACCGCAGCGCGGCCATCATGCCGCCCAGGCCGCTGCCCACCACCACCACGTCGCAGGATCGCTCGCCGCGATCCCCCACTGCCACTCGGTCCATGAAATCCTCCAAGCTGCCTGGCACGCGCCGCCGAGGCAACGGCGGCCGTCCAGAGCCACGCGCCGGGACCGCGCCCGGGGACGCAGGCCTCCAACGCCCCGTGTCGAGGTCCGGATCCTACACCGGGGACCCGGTGGCCGAAAGCGGCGGGCCGCCACGGATCAGGGCTGGTAGGCGCCGACCTCGTAGATGGTCAGCGGACCGGGCAGGGGGATCCGCCGGCGCAGCACCCGCCGCCATCCCGCGGCGGCAAGCGCGGCGTGGACGCTGTCGGCATCGTGTTCGTGGTACTCCCCCGTGAACCCCGCGAGGCGACGGCCAAACCGGTAGGCCCGGTTCTCGGTCGGCAGGCTGACCAGCAGGTGGCCGCCCGGCCGCAGCACCCGGCGGAAGAAGCCCAGGGTCGCGGCCAGGTCGTCGAGGTGTTCGAGGACCTCGGCGGCCACCACGACGTCTACGCTGTTCTCGGCGATGCGGGCCTCGGCCTCGGCCGCGGGCACCAGGATCACCCCACCCAGCCCCCGCCGCTGCACGAGGAGGGCGGCCGCGTCCAGGACGAGGTCGACGCCGTAGACCCGGTCGGCCCGCGCCAGCGCCGCCTCGAACAGCACCCCCGTCCCGCACCCGAAGTCCAGCACCACGCCGCCCGGCGGGCAGGTCCGCTGCAGCAGCCGACCGACGACCTCGACCCGCCGCCAGGCCATCCACCGCAGCACCGGGTTGGGGTGGAGGTAGCTGGGGATGGCCATCTCGTCCCGGTCGTGCCGGGACAGCCGCGTCGCCATCTCCCGCAGGAGGGAGGGCTCCAGGCGCTGCACCATCAGCCCTCCTCCTCCCGCCCGGCGTCGTCACCGGAAGCCGGCCTCGCCGAACGGTCCACCCCCCCGGCGGCAACCTCCCCGGGGGGCTGGGGCAGGGTGAGCAGGGGCAGGTGGGTCCGCACCAGCAGCAGCTCCCGCTCCTGCACGCTGCGCAGCCGGGCGATCATCGTCGCCACCTGGCCCATCAGGAAGCTGACACAGGCCAGGCCGAAGAAGAAGGCGGCGGTGAACCCGGCCCAGATGTGGGGCGAGAACTGCCCGCTGACCAGGCGATGCCACAGGAAGAAGCCGCCGACCCCCACCGACACCAGGCCGAACAGCAGCGTGGCGTTGGTGAACAGCACCCCCGGCGAGTAGTCGCGGATGAAGCCGAAGATGATGCCCAGCGTCCGCCAGGCGTAGCGAACCAGGCTGCCGGCGACCCGGCTGGTGCCGTGCTCGCGCACGCCGCGGATGCGCAGGGGAAGCTCCTCGATGCGCATGCCCTGCTGGCTCATGCTCAGCAGGGTCTCCTGGGTGTAGGTGAACCGGCCGAGGAGCACGAGGCGCAGCAGGACGTGCCGGCTGTAGGCCCGGAAGCCGCAGCTCGCGTCGTGGAAGCGTTCGCCGCACAGCCCGCTGATGATCCAGGCCATCCCCCAGTTCCCCAGGCGCTTCGCCCAGGGCATCCGGGGTGTCAGCGCCGGGTCCTTGAACCGGCTGGCGGTGACGAAGTCGGCCCGACCCTCGAGAATGGGGGCGATGAGGGCGGGGATGTCCTCGGGAGAGAACTGCCCGTCGGCGTCGATGTTGACGAGGATGTCGGAGCCCCGGCGGATGGCCTCCTCGACGCCGGTCTGGAAGGCCGCACCCACCCCGCGGTTCTTGCGGTGGCGGATCACCGCGGCGCCCTCGGCCCGGGCGATCGCCGCGGTG
>RFKJ01000275.1 GCA_003694325.1 Deltaproteobacteria bacterium | reverse complement strand
GCCCTGGGCTATCGCAGTGCTCCGCCGCTGGAGCCGGCATCGCCCGGACTCCGTCCCTGCCCCGAGCGAGCCGGGGGGGGCACCTCCCCCGCTTCATCCTCCCCCCGCCGCGCCCTCGCGCCGGAACACCGGCATCACCCGCCCATCGACGGCCACCGCGTCATCGAGCAGGCCCAGGAAGTCGAGGGTGGTGGGGAAGATGTCGATGAGCCGCGGATGGGGCACCACGGCGTCGGGGTCCACCGTGGGGCCGATGACCAGCAGGGGCACCCGGACCAGCGCTTCGGAGAACGCCCCGTGGTCCCCTCGGGTCCCCTGCATGAACCCGGCGCCGGGCTCGGCGGTGAGCAGGATGTCCTGGCGGGTGCTCGGGTCACCGGAGAAGGCCTTGAACATGAAGAACGGCCCCGACGGCAGCGGGAACCGGGCGGTGGCCGACTCCCACTCGCCGACCGTGTGCAGGCAGGAATCCCCCGGCGCCGGCACCGACCCGCAGCACAGTTCGGGTGCATCGGGACAGTAGCCGAAGGGGTCGTCCCGCCGGTCGTCGGGGACGTAGCCGATGGTCCAGGCTCCCGCCGGGTCGAAATACCGGACCAGGGTGGCACCCGCCTGCGGGCTGCGCTCGATGCGCAGGGTCTGCGGCCCGGTGGGCCCCACCACGAGATCCACCCCCTCGGTCTCGGCCAGCGCCCGCAACAGGTCCACCACCTCTCCGCGCCCGTTGCGGACCGCGTGCCCGTCCAGCCCCGGTGGCGTCTTGCTCCAGGCCATCGGCCGCACCTCGCCGCGGGCCCGCAGGTAGATCATCGAGACGTTGGAACCGCCGGGCACCGCGACCACGTCGTGCTCGAACACGCCCTTCCGGTCGATGGTGGTGGCGATCACCGCCGCGGGAGAGGAGGTCGGCCACGGGTCGAAGCCCAGCTCGGCCAGGCGATGGTCGAGGTCGACGAACCGGCGGGTGGCGGCCATGCCGTGGTCGCTGAACAGCAGGAAGGTGGCCGCGTCGGCCAGGGAGGTTCCATCCGGGAGGCGGGCGAGCCGGAGCTGGTCCAGCAGGCGACCCACCTGCTCGTCGGTCCGGCGCATGGCGGTGCGATACTCCGGCGAGTCCGGACCGAAGAAGTGGCCCGCCGTGTCCACCGCCCCGAACCGGATGAACACGAAGTTGGGCGCCCGCTCGGCGCGGGAGAGGCGAGCGCTGAAGTCGTCGACCATCTTGCGGTCATAGGCGCCGATGTTCCGGGCCCGGACGCGGTCCTCGGCGATGTCCCACAGGTAGCTCAGCTCGTCCTGGACGTTGAGGTTCGCCCCGGGGAAGTACCCCTCGAAGTAGGAGATGGCGCTGCCCCCGGCGCCCGAGACCTCGTCGAACAGGGTGGGCTGGTTGCCGTCCCAGGCGTGGCCCTCGACCTCGTAGCGGACCAGCTCGGCGGTCCGGCGATCGAAGCTGTGGATCTTGTCGGCGCCTCCCACCTGGAAGTGGCTCCACCGGCCGGTCAGGATCTCGCTGACCGAGGGCGCCGTCGACGACGGGAAGGTCCCCATGGCCGCGAGCTGGAGGGAGGGCTGGGACTCCAGCAGCTCGGCGATCACCGGCAACTCGCCGGCTTCCAACATCGACTGGAAGGGCTCGAGGGCCAGCCCGTCGATGAACAGGAACATCACCATGCCCTGCCGGACGCGCCCCGGCTGGAAGCCCTGGAGCTGGTAGGGTTCCGTCGGCACCGGCCAGAGGGGGGCGATGGCCGCCGGCTGGAACGCGGCGTCCGGCGCCGGGTGGATGCCCTGCCGGGCGCGCCGCACCAGGGACAGCGTGACCGACAGCACCACCACCGCGGCGATCACCCAGGCAATGCGTGCCTTGTTCATCGTTCGTCCGCCCTTCCTCGAATCCACCATCCCCTCCGGCCTAACCATTCCCGGGCGCCGGACGTGCCCGATCGTCCATTCCGGGTGATGATGGGTCCCCGGCCCACGGCCGACCCGGCCCACCACGACGAGTCCCCATGAGCGAATCCCTCTACGACATCCTCGGCGTCAGCCGCACGGCGACCGACGCCGAGATCAAGAAGGCCTACCGGCGACTGGCCCGAAAGCACCACCCCGACGTCAACCCCGGCGATCCCGAGGCCGAGGAGCGCTTCCAGAAGATCAGCGCCGCCTACGACGTGCTCGGAGACCCCAAGCGCCGGGCGCTGTACGACGAGTTCGGCGAGGACTCGACCCGGGTGGGCTTCGATCCCGAGCAGGCCCGGGCCCACAAGCGCTGGCAGGAACAGACCCGCTGGCGGCCCGGAGGCCAGCGGGCCCGCAAGATGGACGAGGACGCCGACCTCTTCGAAGCCCTGTTCGGCGCCCGTCGACGCGGCCCCGCCCGCGGCCCCGACATCCAGGCCGAGCTGACCACCGACTTCATGACCGCCGCCCTGGGCGGCCGGCGGACCCTGACCTTCTCCGACGGGCGGACCCTCGACGTCCGGATCCCGCCGGGAGTCGACGACGGGGGCAGCATCCGCCTGCGGGGCAAGGGCGGCCCCGGCAGGAACGGCGGTCCTCCCGGCGACCTGATCATCACCCTGCGGGTGCAGCCGCACCCCGTGTTCCGGCGAGAGGGGCTCGACCTGCACATCGACCTGCCGATCACGGTCGTGGAGGCGGTGCGCGGTGCCGACATCGAGGTCCCCACCCTCGACGGACGGGTGGTGCTCAAGGTGCCGCCGGGATCCCAGTCCGGCCAGACCCTCCGGATCCGCGACCGCGGGGTGCGCCGCAAGGACCGTCCCCCCGGACACCTGTTCGCCCACCTCATCATCCAGGCGCCGGACGGAGCGGTCGACGACGAGACCCTCGACAAGCTCGCCCGTGCCTACCGATCCGACCCGCGCCGCCACCTGTGGGAGGTGCAGCCATGACCCACCCCCCCTCCGGCCGCAGCATCGAGACGATCGCCCGGCAGCTCGGCGTCCCCGTGGAGTTCGTGGAGGAGCTCTGCGAGGCGGGCATCGTCGAACCCGACCCCCCGCCGCACTCCGAGCGGATCATCGAGCGGGTGCGCGTGAGCTGGACCCTGGTCCACGAGTTGGGCGTCAACCTCGCGGGGGTCGAGGTCGCCCTGCACCTGCTGAGCATCATCGAGCGGGACCGGCGCATCAT
>RFKJ01000274.1 GCA_003694325.1 Deltaproteobacteria bacterium | reverse complement strand
GGTGAGGGGGATGCCCCGGGCGTCGACGGCACCGAGGGGCATGCCGCCGCTGCCGAGGAAGTCGTTGCTGTCCGGGCAGTGGGCGACGACGGCCCCGGCCGCGGCCAGGCGATCCCACTCGCTCTCGGACAGGTGGATGCAGTGGGCGAACACGGTGCGATCGTGGACCAGCCCGGCCTGCTCATAGACGGCGAGGTAGTCGTCGGCACGGTGCAGCGCCGTGGTGGCCTGGACCTCGGCGGGGTTCTCGGAGAGGTGGGTGCTCACCGGGAGGTGGCGGCGGCGGGCCAGCTCGCCGGCGGCCGTCATCAGGTCCATGGTGCAGGACAGGGCGAACCGGGGCACCACCGCGACCTGGATCCGGCCGTCGTGGCCGTGCCAGCGGTCGACCAGGGCCTCCAGGGCGGGCAGGGCCTCCGACGCCGGCAGCAGCAGTTCCTCGGGGGCGTCCCGGTCCATGAGGACCGGTCCGGCGATGGCCCGCAGGCCGCGTCGGTCCACGGCATCCAGCAGGGCGTCGCAGGCGGCCGGGTGGGCGCTGCTGTAGATGAAGGAGGTGGTGCTGCCGGCGGCGGCGAGGCAGGCGACGAAGGCGTGGGCGACCGACGCGGCGTGGGCCGGATCGGCCATCCGCGCCTCCTCGGGGAAGGTGCTGCGCTGCAACCAGGTCAGCAGGGGCCCGCTGGCCGCGCCGATGATCCGAAGCTGTGGGAAGTGGACGTGACCATCGACGAAGCCGGGGGTCAGCACCCCGGGGCGCAGGTCCTCGTCGCAGCGCCCGCCGGCCCAGGGCCCCACCGCCGCGATGCGGCCGTCCTCGCCCAGCTCGACCCGGGCATCGTCGAGCCACTCGACGGTGGTCGGCGACAGCGGGTTCAGCAGGCGGCAGCGCAGGGTGGGCATGGCGGGCGGGGCCTATCCGCCGGTCGCGGTCGTGCCGAGGGCGGGGGGTGCGTCGTCCGGGCCGCCGCGCAGGTCGTAGAGGGTCAACTCGCCGTCCCGTCCCCGGAGACGGACCCGGTGGGGACCTCCCAGGGCGAAGCCCTCGCCCATGGCCTCGCGGACCGCCCGGGTCACCAGCACGCTGGTGTCCAGCGTCCGGTTCATCCCCTCCACCCGGGAGGCGACGTTGACTACGTCGCCGATGGCGGTGTACTCGCGGTGCCCCCGGCCGCCGATGTCGCCGACCACGACCTCACCGCAGTGGATCCCGACGCCGACCTGCAGCTCGGGGTAGACGCCGCTGTCACGGAGGCGTCGGGCCGCCGCGGCGATGGACAGGGCACAGCGCGCGGCGTTGCGGGCATGATCGGGTGTGTCCAGGGGGGCACCGAACAGGGCCATCAGGCCATCTCCGAGGAACTTGTTGACGATGCCCCCGTGCCGGTCGACCTCGACCGAGAACGCCTCGAGTGCCTGGTTGAGCCGGCCGAGGACCTCGGTGGGTTCCCGGCTGGCCGAGAACCGCGTGAATCCCCGGATGTCGACGAACAGCACGGTGATGGTGCGCCGCTCGGTGGTGAGCTGCAGGTCGCCACTGAGCACCCGGTCGACCACCGGCTCGGCGACGTAGGCGCCGAAGGCCCGGCGGACCTGTTCCCGTTGGCGGACGGTGTCGGCGATGCGGACGGTCAGCGCTTCCAGCGAGCGGCCCAGGCGCCAGGCCAGGACGCCGCACATCGACAGGACCGCGACCCGCTCCAGGGTGCTCACCAGGCTCAGCGACGTGAACCGGGCCCGCGACTCGGGGGTGGTGGTGGTCCACCACAGCGTCAGCCACTCCAGGCCGGCCAGGGCGCTGGCCACCAGGGGCAGGCCGGGACGCAGGCGCAACGCCGAGACGAAGATCGCCAGGGGGTAGATGAGGGCGGGCGCGTAGACCAGCGCTTCGGGGCCTCGCTGCGCCAGGCCGGCGGCGGTGATCGCCGTGGGGACCGACACCTCGAAGGCGGTGCGGAGCAGCGCCTGGGACATGCGGGGGGCCTGCCGGCCGGCCTGCCACCAGGCCACGGCGTAGAAGGCGAGGGCACCGAGGGACACCACCAGGGCCACGGCACCGATCCCCGCTCGCCCGCTGGCGAGACGGGCCAGCGAGATGATCGCGAACAGGGCGGCCACCCCGAGCACGAAGGCCGCGATCCAGCGCTCGTTCCGCCGCCGGATCTCGTCGAAGCTCCGGCGATCGGGCAGGTGCGGGCCGCCGTCGCGTGAGGACATGGCGGACCGTTATCGCCGCGGTCGGGGTGCTGCGAGCGACGGAGCGGGAGGCCCTGCCCGCCCGGCGTCAGGTCGCCGGGTCGAAGTACCACCGGTCGTGGTCGGCGTCCCACGGGTCCCAGGTCGGGATCGCGGCCAGCGCGTCCCGGTACCGGGCCGGCACCACGCCGGGGACCAGGAAGGCCTTCTGGCGGTGCAGCTTGTAGGGGGTCCGCAGATCGAAGCCGAGGACGCCGAGGATGCCGCGGGCGACGTACCAGGTGGCCTGCGGGTCCCAGCCGTGGGCGATCTTGATGACGATGCCCAGGCCGTCTTCGTAGTCGGGGTGGTCGATGGCCATGCCGAGCAGGCCGTCGGCGCCTTCCTTGGCGATGACCCGGCCGCCGCAGGACTTGATGATGGTGGTGTCGAGGCGGTTGAACCCGCCCACGATGTCGGGCTCGGCGACCATCGCCGACCAGATCCAGTCGTCGTCGCGGTGCCGGGCCAGCCAGGCGTAGCACCGGGCCAGTTCCTCGACGGTCATGCTCACGGTGGGCAGGCCGTCGCCGTCGCGGGCGACCCGGAGGGGGGACCAGTCGGGTCCCAGGGCCTGCCGGACGACCCCCATGTAGGCCCGGAACACGGGGTGGGTGGGCAGGGTGTAGCCGATCCGCGGCCAGCCCTTGGCCTTGCAGCCGGCGAGGATGGCGGCGTGGTGGCCCGAGGAGTTGTTGTACCAGCGCCGGGGCCGGCGGACCTGGCGACCGAACTGGACGAGCGGGAGGTCCAGGGGGGTCTGCATGAGCCCCCAGTCCTGGCGGGGCAGCAGGCTCTGGGCGGCGGCGACGTGCTCGGTGCTGCCGTTGTGGCTGGCCACCGCGATGGCCTTCTGCTTGTTGTCGAGGTGGGCCAGCTCGGTGACGAAGGGCTTGATGTAGAGCAGCTTCATCATCGAGCGGCCGTAGCAGAGGACGTTGCCGCCGAAGCCGTGGAGCAGCGAGTCGCCGGCGCACCAGGCCACCGCGCCGTGGATGGTGGTCTCGCTGACGTCGTAGCGGCGGTAGTCGACGAGGGGTTCCCACTCGACGTCCCGGCCGGTGGCGATCCCCTCGACCCGCTCGCCGAAGGTGGACGAGGGGTAGAGGTGGGCGGCGTGGGGGCCGGGCTGATCAGGAGGCTGCATCGGGACTCCGCGAGGGCCGGGACGGACGGGTTGCTCCGGCTCCGGGTCTACCACGGCGGGCGCGGCGGGCGCGGCGGGCG
>RFKJ01000273.1 GCA_003694325.1 Deltaproteobacteria bacterium | reverse complement strand
GCGCCGCAGGGCGCGAGGGGGTTGCGAGACCGCCTCCCAGGACCCCGATGGTTCCCGAGGCCCCAGGTGCCGGAGATCGGACACACCCGGCGCCCGACGGACCCGGCGGGAACATGGGGCCCACGGGCCTATCCGATGCCCGGCCGGAGTGCGACCCGTTCGGAGGTCCGTGGCGCTGACATTCCGGGGCAGGCGTCAAGGTCTGTCGAGACATCGGCTCGGGCGACGATCCCCGGTCCGTCCGCGGGTACCTTGATCCTGCGGTCGCCCCCCCCACCCGAGGTCGATCCCATGCGTCCCGTTGCCGATTTCCCCCACGCCCTGATCCTCGCGGTCGCGATGGTCCCCGGATCCGCCATGGCGGCGGACTCCATCCAGCAGGTGGCCATGGGCCGCAACCTGTCCGGAGACGGGGTCCGGATCGCCGCCTGGACGACGACCGGTCCCACCACCCCGGCCGGCGTCCACGTCGAGTTGACCCCCTACCCCGGCGTGCCCGCGCTCGGGGAGGTCGAGATGACCGAGCCCCGGATGACGCGCCAGCTCTGGACCGTCCCCGCCGTGGGCTTCGCCGGCGATGCCGACGGTGGCCTGTACCTGGCGCACGTCACCCTCTACGACGACGAGGCGCAGGTCCTCGACACCGTCGACATCGAGGTGACCGCCGGGGCCTTGACCTGCTCGCGGTCGTGGACCTGGGGAGGCTTCGGCAGCGCCCACGCCCACCTCGATGTCAACGACCAGGGGACGGCCGCTCGTCTCGGCGTGGTCGTCGCCGGCCCCGACGCGCCCCGCGTGGCCTCCGTCCGCGTGGACATGGCGGCCGGCGCCGGCGCCGCCCCCCTCGCCGACACCCACTACACGGCGCGCCTGGACACGGTCCAGCAGCTCTGGACCGCCACCGTCGCCAGCGGCGCCCGCCCCGGAGACCGCCACCAGGTCGACGCCGTGCTGCTCGACGGCGAGCACCGTCCCTACGGCACCGCCTACGTCAGCCACCAGCCCGTCGGCTCCCGAGCGCCCGCCACCCGCGCCGACTGCCCCTGGCCGCCATCCACCGACAGCCGCGTCGCCGCCCGCTGACCGCTCCGGTCGGTCGACCGCCCCACCCGGTCACTCCACCGCCGGCCGTCCCAGGCCCAGCAAGAAGAAGAACCGGCTGACCTGCTCGTCGATCACGTCGACCGCTCCATCGGGCAGAGTCAGCGTGTCCAGCGGAACCTCCGGTTCGTGGAGGGTCAGCAGTCGATAGGCCGCCTCGAACATCGGCGCCTGGGGCTCCCGCGGATCGACCCGCTTGCCGACGATGACCACCCGCCCCCCCGGGCGCACGACCCGGAACATCTCGGCCAGCACCCGGCTCGGATCGTCGAACCGGCCCAGGCCCCCGACGTGGAACACCCGGTCGAACACCCCGTCGGCGAACGGCAGGTAGTGGGGATCGGCCAGCACCAGCCGCGCCTGCTCGGCCAGCGGGTTGTGCCCCCAACGGCCCGCGCAGCGCCGCAGCAGCGTCTCGCTGAGGTCGGTGCCCCACAGCTCGGCCCGGAGGCCGCCCGGCAAGGCCGCCCGCAACACCGGGACGTTGTCGCCCGCCCCGATCCCCACCTCCAGCAGGCGGGTCGGGGTAGTGCCGTCCCCCGCGAGCCGACCGAGCCGCAGGTGCTCCAACAGCGCCTCCCGCAACACCCGCTCGGTCCCCCCGCCCTGCAACAGCGGCAGCGCCACGCGCAACAACGGGCGGTGGGCCCGCGGGAGGCGGTCGTGGATGTGGCGCATCAGGCGGTCTGTGCCCTTGAGCCGGGCCTCGTCGAACAGCCGCGGCAGGCCGTCCACCACCGGCCAGACCGCACCGCCGTCGGCGGCGCGCAGCTCCCCGTCGACGAGGTGCAGCTCGAGGTTCGTGCCATCCCAGTGCAGCGGCGCACCCGTCCTCGGGCACGCCAGGATCCGGGTGTCAGCGATCCGCACGCCGGCGCTCCCTGTCCGGGACGGAATCAGTCACCCTCGCCGGGCGCCTCGCTGAGGAACTGACGCTTGTCCTCGCGGTCCTTCCACTCGTCGGCGTCGGGCATCGGGTCCTTCTGCTCGGAGATGACCGGCCAGGCCTCGGCGAGGCGGGCGTTCAGCTCGATGTACTCCTTCCACTTCTCGGGCACGTCCTCGTCGAGGTAGATCGCCTCGGCGGGGCACTCGGGCACGCAGGCGCCGCAGTCGATGCACTCGACCGGGTCGATCACGAGCATGTTCTCACCCTCGTGAAAGCAATCGACCGGGCAGACGGCGACGCAATCGGTGTACTTGCAGTTGATGCAGGGCTCGGTGACCACGAACGGCATGGGGGACTCCGGGAAGGGAGGGTGGGTCGTTGCACCCCGACCGGCCGGCGGCCGGGGGTCGGGCGCAGCATATCGGGCGCGGCCCCGACAGGCTCAACCGCTTTCGTCCTCGCCGGGGTTGGTGGTGCTCCAGCCCTCCCGATCGCCCCGCAGGTACCAGGCGTCATCGCCTGCCGCCCCGTCGTCCTCGGGGCGCGCG
>RFKJ01000272.1 GCA_003694325.1 Deltaproteobacteria bacterium | reverse complement strand
GCCAGGGGGGCGAGCAGGGCGAAGCCGCTCCGGATCCGGCCGGGCTCGTCGTCGCCGACGTCGGCGAGCAGTTCGGCCAGGGCCCGACGGGTCACGAGGTAGACCACGGGTAGCGCCAGCACCCCGAACACCGCGCCCATCACCTTGGCGCTGACCCAGGTGGGGACTCCCAGCGCGTAGAAGAACGCCACGAGGAGGGTCCAGGTGAAGTTGCTGTAGCCCTCGACCCGCTCGCCCCCGGGGAACGGGGCGAGGCCTTCGCCGTGGACGAGGTTGCGGGCATAGGCGAAGCTGATGCCCGCGTCCTCGATGAAGAAGGGCTGGCCCACGCAGAACACGAGGTAGTGGACCAGGTAGAGCGCGCACAGCGCCGCCAGGACCGCGCCGTGCCTGCGCTGTTGGTCGTCGAGCCGCTCCCACCAGCGGCCCAGGCGCTCCGGCACGCGGTCCATCAGCTTCCTCGTCCGCCCGCCCCCGCCTCGCGGCGAGGGGGCGGTCCTACATCGTCTTCTTGACTTCGCTGGCGGCGTCGGCGGCGGCGGCCTGGGACTGCTGGCTGGCGGCGAGCTTGCGCTTCATCTCCTCCAGCTCCTGGCGGGCGGAGGCGGTGGCGGCCTTGGCCTTGATCTTGGCGAGCTTGGCGTCGAGGGACTCGCCCTCGAGCTCGGCGCCGACATCGGCTTCCGCCTGCTTCTTCTCGATGCTCTCGCGGACGTTCTCCAGTGCCTTGATGTCGGCGTCCATCGACAGGCCGTCGAGGGTCTCGCGGATCTGGATGCGGGCCTCGGCGTTGGCCTTCTTGGCCAGCATCTCCTCCTTCTCGCGCTTGAGCTTCTCGATCTCGCCCTGGAAGGCGAGCAGCCCCTGCTTGGCGTCCTCGGCCTGGGCGCTGATCTTCTCCAGCTCGATGCGCAGCTCGGTGATGCTGGCGTCCAGCTCGTCGCGGCGCTGGATGAGGACCATGGCCGCTTCGTCCTCGCCTTCCTGGACCGCCACGGGGATCTGGGCGTTGACCTCCTTGAGCTCCTTCTGCTTGGACTCCAGCTCGGCCTGGATCTTGTTGCGGAGGTAGACGATGCCGCTGACCGCCTTCTTGAGCTCGCGGTGCTTCTTGATCCGCTCCTCGATGGCGGCCTCGTAGACGGCTTCGGGGTTCTTGGACTCCACGTCGGAGATCCACAGGGAGAGGAACCCCTTCCAGACGTTGGCGAGGCGGTCGAAGAAACCCATGGCGAGGCTCCGGAGGAGGGTGATCACGGCCGGCGGTCCGACCCGGGAGCCCAGGCACCACGCGGTGCCCGGTGCGGCGCGGCTGGATACGGCACCGAGGATGGCATATTGCGGCGGCACGCCGCCTGCAGCAAGTCGGCCCGGACGAAGGTGCGGGCCGGCCGCCTTCGGCTCGGGCGACCCCCCGTCGCCGGGCTCGGCAACCCCGGAGCGCTCGTGACCCTGGCCTGCGCCCTCCTCGTCGTCCTCACCGCCCCGGCGCGGGCCGACGACCCGCCGGTGGCCCTCGCGGGGCAGCCCTTCCTCGCCTACCCGGGCGAGCACATCGTCCTGGACGGCAGCGCGTCCTATGACCCCGAGGGTTGGGACCTCACCTTCCAGTGGACCCAGGTCGGCGGCCCGGAGGTGACGCTCATCCACCCCGACGGCCCCCACCCCGAGTTCGACGCCGTCGAGCCGGGGGTTCACAGCTTCCAGCTCATCGTCGACGACGGGTTCCAGGCCTCGGAGCCCGACGTGGTCGACGTCATCGTCGTCGACCCCGAGATCGGCGCCCGGGCCGGCGGCTGCAGCAGCACCCCCGGCGCCGTTCCCGGCCTGGTGGCGGCCGGGTTGCTGGTGCCGGCGCTCGTGACGCGCAGGCGGCGCTGATGGCTCGCAAGAAGAGTGGCGCCGTCCTCTGCAGCTCCTGCCGGCAGATCATCGGCGTCAACGAGAAGCGCTGCCCGCACTGCGGGGCCATCGCCCCGGGGCTCTTCGGCTTCGCGCCGGCCCTGCAGCGGGTGTTCCGCGAGCGCATCGACCCGGTCTCGCTCCTCGTGGGCGCCTCCGTCGTCGTCTACGCGCTCACCCTGCTGGTCGACCCGCGCTGCATCCACACCGGCATCGACCTCGACTTCGGCAGCCCCAGCGGCGAGGCCCTGCGCCTGTTCGGCATGACCGGTCGCTTCGCCATGGTCGAGGGGCGACCCTGGACCCTGCTGACGGCCATCTTCCTGCACGGCAGCCTGCTGCACCTGGGGTTCAACCTGATGTGGGTGCGCAGCCTGGCTCCCCCGGCCGTGGAACTGTTCGGCAAGGGGCGGGCGGTCGTCATCTTCATCCTGAGCGGGGTCGGGTGCTTCCTGGCGTCGGACCTGTGGAGCGGCGCCCCGACCCTGGGGGCGTCGGGGGCGATCTTCGGCCTCATGGGCGCGCTGCTCGCCTATGGCCGCAAGCGCGGTGGGGAGTTCGGTGCGCAGATCCGTCGCGACATGATCATGTGGGCCGGCCTGATGTTCTTCCTGGGGCTGGCCATGCCGGGGGTGAACAACGCCGCCCACGTCGGCGGCTTCATCACCGGGCTCCTGCTCGGGCGGGTGCTCCCGGCTCGGGAACGCAAGCGCGAGACGCGCTCGGCCCGGATCCTGGCGCTGGTGCTGCTCCTGGGCACCCTGGCGGCCTTCCTGGTCAGCGTGGCCACCGGGCTGTCGGGGTTCGTTCCCGGACGCTGCGCCTGAACGGGACCCCGGGACGTCACGGCGCGCGTGGGGGGCTGCCCGCGGTGGGTACCGACGCCCCGTCATGGGCGCCCATGGACGGGGCGCGGGAGCGCACCCCGCCCCTGACGTCCCGGTGGCTCAGGGCGTGCCGGTCCCGGCAGCCGTGTCGACGGCAGCCGTGTCGACGGCGGCGGTGTCCACGACCGTACAACTGTCGTTGAGCGTCCCGGGGGTGCCGTAGGAACTGGTGCCGAAGGTCGACGTCGCGTCGCACCAGTTGGCCGGATCGTCGTTGCTGGTGCTGTCGTAGGCCGACGGATCCAGGGACAGCGACACGCCGGTGCTGAAGCCGGTCAGGTTGATGGCGTCGACTTCGCTGGCGGCGGAGATCGACAGTCCGCCGCCGCTGTTCGCCAGCCGGACCGACCCCGGGTACACGTAGTCGCACGCTGCCCCCGGGGAGTCCGCGCTGGTGGACTCGTAGCAGAACACGAAGTGGCTGCCGGCGGCGATGGTGGTGCCGGCGTCGACGGTGAAGCTGTTGGTCGAACCCATGGACTCCGACAGGGTCCAGCCGTCGAGCGGGATGTCCGCCGTCGTGGTGTTGTAGACCTCGAACCACTCGCCATCGTTGCCGGAGCCGATGGCGTCGGCCATGACCTCGGTGACGATGACGTCGCCGACCGACACGAAGTCCTCGTCGATCATCACGTCGCAGTCGTCGTCGACACCGTTGTCCGACTCGGTGGCGCCGGGGTGGACCGAGGCCACGGAGTCGTCGCAGTCGGCGCCACCGCCGATCTCCGCGTCGTAGCTGTCGCCGTCGGCGTCGAAGTCGGACCCGCCGTCGCAGTCCTGGTCGATGCCGTCGTACCAGATCTCCGCGGCGAGGGTGTTGATCGTCGAGTCGGTGTCGTCGCAGTCGGTTCCGCCCGGGTGGGAATCGATGTCCTCCCCGTCGCCGTCGGCGTC
>RFKJ01000271.1 GCA_003694325.1 Deltaproteobacteria bacterium | reverse complement strand
GCGCCGCACCCCCAGATCGATGATCACCCAGTGAAGCCGGCACGCTTCGACGTTCGGGGCCCCCACCCGGTGAGGCTGCCAGGGACGCGTGATGGTGAGGTCCCCGGGGCCGAGCCGCTTACCGTGGTCGGCACGGTCACCGACGACGAGCAGCCCTGGGAGACGATCGACGTCACCGTCGCCAGCAGCCTCGACGGCAACCTGTGGATCGGCAACCCGGCCACCACCGGCACGGTCACCGCCGACCTGGGTGAGCTGACCGTCGGCAGCCACGTGCTGACCATGGTGGCCGAGGACGAGGATGGCAACGTGGCCACGGCGTCGGCCAACGTCACGGTGCTCGCGGACGGCCGGCCGGAGGTCGAGATCACCAGCCCGTCGAGCGGCGACCTGTTCTGGACCACCGACACGATCTCCTTCCAGGGCACGGTCATCGACGACCTGACCGAGCCCGACCGGCTGCACGTGCAGTGGCAGAGCGACATCGACGGCGTGCTGCTCATCGGCTCCCCGGACAGCTCGGGCTTCACCGCGGCGGGGCGGCAGCTCTCCGAGGGCACCCACACCGTCACCCTCACCGCCATCGACGAGGAGGCCAACGAGGGCAGCGACAGCATCGTCGTCGTGGTCCAGGACCCGCTCAACGTCGACGACGACGGGGACGGCTACACCGAGAACGAAGGCGACTGCGACGACGGCGACGCCAGCCGGAGCCCGGGCGAGCCGGAGGTGTGCGACGAGGTCGACAACAACTGCGACGGCCGGGTCAACGAGTCCTTTGAGGACAGCTACGAGCCCGACGACAGCATCGACGCCGCCTACGACCTCGGCGTGGTCGACGGCGAGATCCTGTGGACGGGATCGAGCATCTCGCTGAGCGGCCTGACCCTGCACGGGCCCGACGACGAGGACTGGTTCACCTGGGACGCGGCCGACGAGTTCCTCCTCGACAACGTGGACATCCAGGTTCGGGCCACCGGGCTGCCGTCGTCGGGCAACTTCACGCTGCAGCTCTGGATGCGGGACGGGTCCACCTGGGTGATGAAGGACTCCGACTCCGGGTACGGGGCGCTGACGGTGACGGCCACCGGGGACCTCCTCGACGACAGCGAGGACTTCTGGGCCATCGCCTTCTTCGCCAACACCTGGCCGTCGGGTTCCTGTGCCCAGGTCTACGAGATCCAGATCGAATCCTGACCCGGTGCCGACGTGATCGGACTGACCCTGGGCCCGGAGGGGCCCCAGCTCACCCGCGATCTTCCGCGCCCCGCCGCCGACGGGGAAGCGGTCATGCGCGTGTCGCTGGCCGGGGTGTGCGCGACCGACCTGGAGCTGGTCCGCGGCTACATGGGCTTTGCCGGGGTGCTCGGCCACGAGTGGGTGGGGGTGGTCGAGGAGGCGGACGATCCGGCGCTGGTCGGCCGCCGGGTGGTCGGCGAGATCAACGCCTCCTGCGGCTCCTGCCCGACCTGTCGGGCGGGGCGGCCCACCCACTGCCCGCACCGCACCGTCCTGGGAATCCTGGGGCGGGACGGCGCCTTCGCCGAGTACCTGCGCCTGCCGGCCACCAACCTCCACCCGGTGCCCGACCCGGTCTCCGATGAGGCGGCGGTGTTCGTCGAGCCGTTGGCTGCGGCCTGTCGGATCCTCGAGCAGGTCCACGTCCGTCCCGGGGACCGGGTGGTCGTCCTCGGCCTGGGCCGCCTGGGCCAGCTCTGCGCCCGGGTGCTGGCGTTGACCGGGGCCGAGGTGCTCGGGGTGTCGCGCAGCCGGCACAAGCTCGACCTGCTGCCGCCGTCGGTGCGCCCCGTCCCGGCCGACCAGGCCGTGGGCCTGCCTCCGGCCGACGTGGTGGTCGACACCACCGGCTCGCCGGCGGGGCTGGCCGACGCATCGGCCCGGGTTCGTCCCGGCGGGACCCTGGTGCTGAAGACCACGGTCCACGAGGCGCCGGGGCTCAGCCCGACGCCGTGGGTCATCGACGAGATCACGGTGGTGGGCTCCCGCTGCGGGCCGTTCGCGCCGGCGCTGCGCCTGCTCGCCGCGGGGCTCGTCGACCCCACGCCGCTGATCACGGCCCGCCTTCCCCTGGAGCAGGGGGTCGAGGCCCTGGCCCGGGCTGCCCGCCCCGATGCGATCAAGGTGTTGATCGACGTCGGGTGACCGGCCGGCCCCGGCCAGGGGTTCAGAACGCGGCGGCGAGCTGCAGGTAGACCTCGGGCCAGGCGCTGCCGGTGTCGACGGCGGTCGAGGTCCAGAGGGGGCGGGCCACGGTGATCCCGCCGAAGGTCGGGCGGGCGCCGAGGAGGTCGATGCTGCCGCCGATCCCCAGGGCCCAGCCGACGGCGTGCAGGGATGCCACCGGGGCGCCGGCGTCCCCCGGCGCGGCCCGCAGCCGGGCCTGCCCCAGGCTGGCGGCGTCCACCCCGGCGGAGAGCTGGAGATCGGAGCCCCAGGCCAGGGGGAGGGGGATGCTGGCGCCGCGCAGTGCCTGCCAGCGCAGCTCGAGGGAGCCGTAGGCGAGGCGGTCGCCGACGGCGATGTCAAACGGCAGCCCGCGGAGTCCGCCCGAACCGCCGAGGGAGAGCAGGCGGTGCTCGATCCCGCCGCGGGCGACCCCGCCGCCGGTGCGGCCGGCCAGGGCCAGGCGCCCCGACAGCGGCGCGACGGCGGTGGCGGCGGCCCGGGCCGCGCCCCACAGCTCGCCGGTCGCCGGCAGGACGCCCCCGTCGACCGAGGCGGAGACGCGGTGGCCGCGCATGGGCATGTCCCGGTCGACCCGGGTCTCCCAGGCCGCGCCGAGGCGGCCGCCCAGGGCCAGGGTGGCGCCGTCTGTCGGCCGGAAGGCGGGGTCGAGGAGGGCCAGGTCGGCCGATGCCCACAACCGGAGGGGGCGTAGCCGGCGGTTGGACAGGGGCCCGCGGTAGTGGATGGTGCCCACCGTCAGCCGGGCGAGGTCCTCGGGGTCGGTGGCCAGGCCGAGGACGGTCGACCAGCGGGTGTCGTACTGCTTGCGGAGGACCACGTCGGCCTGGGCGGACAGCCGCCCCTCGGTGGCCGCGATCTCGGTCGGGAAGACGCTGACCGTGGCGGTCCAGCGCCGGGGCCAGCGGTCCCGGTCCCGGGACTGGTGGACGTCCCCGTCGGGATCGACCTGGACCCGCCGGGGGCGGTGGGGCAGGAGGATCCGGAGGCGGTCGCTGCCCGGGCCGGCCTCCCAGGTGCGCCGATCGCCGTCGATGTCGATGACGACGGGCTCGGCCGGGGCGTCGGGGGCGGCCTCCCGGTCGACGAGGACCTCGAAGCCCGGGGGTTTCCGGTGGACCTCCACCGCAAGCTCCTGGACGGCCCCGGGGCGGCGGAGCCGATCGAACAGCGCCCGCGAGACCCCCGCGGCGGCCAGGGCGGCGTCGAGGTCCATGCCGGCCAGCAGCCCGTCGGCCACCCTCGACGCGGTCCCGGCGCCGGCATGCTGGTCGAGCCGGTCGGCGACGACGGCGGGCGGGGCCTGGGGGGCGAACAGGTCGAGCAGGTCGTCGGCGACCGGGTCGGAGGGCCAGGGCTCGTCGAAGACCTCGCTGTAGAACGGCAGGTCGCCGTCGTAGAGGAGGGCGTCGATCTGGGGTACCCACGACAGCCAGCCCAGCAGCCGGCGGGGGTCGGGGGCTGCGGGGAGCCGGGTGACCCGGTCGTGGGCGACGAAGGCTCGCAACCAGGGATCGGCGATCGGCAGCCCGGCCTCCAGCAGGCCTCGGGCCACCGCCGCCCGGTGGAATCGCCACAGGGGACCGGTCAGGCGGAACGCCCGGTCGGACAGGAACAGCACGCCCGGTCCGGCCCGCACCAGCCGGCGCCGGGACGGGGTCTCGACCACCACGAGGCGAGGAGGCGGGGCCGAGCCGGGCCAGGCTTCGGCGAGGGTGTCGACCACCCGCTGGTCCCGCCGGGGGCGCCGGGGGCCGGCGTCGACGATGGTCAGCTCGCCGGTGGGCAGCTCCCAGGTCGTGACCCGCCCCCGGGGCAGGACCGCCAGCGCGAGCCGGTCGGCGACCCCCTCCCAGTGGAGCGGTCCGGTCTCCGCGGCGGCCACGCGGTCGTTGAGCACCCCGACCGAGCCGGCGGGCAGGGCGAGGTCCACCTCCCACTGCACCAGTGGGAGCGCGCCGTCGACGAGGGGCTGGGGAACCACGCCCCCGTTGGCGAACAGGCCGCGACCGGGCACCACCCCGCTGGCATCGGTCCGGCGGGGGAGCACGGTCGTGAACCGCCAGCGATGGGGGTCGGCCTCGGCCTCCCACTCCACCCGGCCGGCCTCCACCGGGCCGGGGAAGGTCCGGCGGATCCACAGGTCGTCGGGCGGTTGCGGCAGGCGGGCCATGGCGTCGGCGAGCTGCACCCGGTCGGGGGCATCGATCCACAGGCGGCCGGTGATGGTCCGCAGGTCCGCGTCGACCGTGGCATCGACCCGGATGTGCAGGTCGGCGGGGGGCTGGAGGATCGGGGGCAGCGCCGCGTCGCCTGGAGGCGGACTCGCCCGGGCCGTGGTCAGCACCAGCATGGCGGCCAGCATCCCGGCGAGGGCCAGCAGGCCGGGGATCGGCGGCACGGCGCCGGGTGCGGCTCGGGTCACGGTCGCGGCGGGGGGCCGGGGCTCAGAACACGTAGCCGAAGGTGGTCTCCAGGCCCGGCACGCCGGCAAAGGGGACCGTGGCGGTGGCCCGGAGGGCGGCGTCGCCGCTGACCACCCGGAAGCCCAGGGCACCCTCGACCTGCCGCATGGCCGGGTCGAAGGTCTCGGTGTCGGAGCGGTCGGCGGACAGCGTGCCGATCCCCAGTTCCTCGAGCCGGTCGGCGGGGAGGCGGGGGGTGGCCCGCGATCGGGTCATGCCGATGGCGAGGAAGGGCTCGACGGTGTTGGTGCGGGACCGGCGCCCGCTGGCAAAGGCCACCTTCCGGCCGATGACCGCCTGGATGTCGGTGGTGGCCACCGCCAGCTCGTCGTTGCCGAGGTAGCCGGCGCGGCCCACCTGGATGGCGACGTCGGGGAGGTTGCGGTAGCCCTCCAGGGGGGCGAACCGGGCGTAGCCCGACACCACCTCCTGGCGGGTCCAGGCCAGCCAGCCCAGGCTTCCGCCGATCTCGAAGGACAGCGGCAGCCCCTTGCGCAGGTGGACCCCGGGCACGAACAGGGCGCCGCTGCCCTGGTTGCCCTCGCGGACCCGCTCCCAGGCCGTGGGGCCGCCCCCCTTGCGGTGGCCATCGACGAAGGTCAGCGTGGCCCCCAGGGC
>RFKJ01000270.1 GCA_003694325.1 Deltaproteobacteria bacterium | reverse complement strand
GCGGCGGCCGACACGATGACCACCCGCAGCTTCGACGTGATGGCGACCCGGCTGGTGGTCGTGCTGCCCGCCGACCGGGTGGAGCTTGCCGATCGGGTGGCCGAGATCTTCGCCGAGGTGGAGGCCACGGCCAACGAGTGGCGGGACGGCACGCCCCTGTCGCAGGTCAACGCGGCCGCGGGGGGGGAGGCGGTGGCCGTGCCAGCGGACCTGCGGGCGCTGCTGGCTCGTGGGCTGGAACTGGGGGAGCGGACGGATGGTGCCTTCGACGTCACCTGGGCGGCCCTGTGGGGGTTGTGGGACTTCGAAGCCGACCCGCCCGTCCTGCCTGACCCGGAGGAGATCGCGCGCCGGGTGGCGCGGGTCGACTACCGGCAGGTCGAGCTGGACGAGGCCGCGGGGACGGTGCGCCTGGCGCGTCCGGGGATGAAGATCGGGCTGGGGGGCATCGCCAAGGGCTGGGCGCTGGACAAGGCCGTCGCCGCGCTGCGGGAGGCGGGGTTGACCGATTTCCACGTGGTCATCGGCGGCCAGGTCTACGCGGCGGGACACAAGGGGGACCGCCCGTGGCACGTGGGGATCCGAGATCCGCGAGGCGCCCGGGACGATGTGTTCGCGGCGCTGGCGGTGACCGACCGCAGCGTCTCGACCAGTGGCGACTACGAGCGCTACTTCGTGCTCGACGGCACCCGGTACCACCACATCCTCGATCCCCGCACCGGCTGGCCCGCCCGCGGCCTGCGCAGCGCGACGGTCATCGCCCCCGATGCGACCACTGCCGATGGCCTGTCCACCGCCCTGATGGTCCTCGGCAAGCAGCGCGCCCTGGCGCTGGTGGAGTCGATGCCCGGAGTCGAAGCCGTGCTGGTGGACGAGCACGGTGCGGTCTCCCAGACCAGCGGCGTGGAGCTGGTGATGCTGCACCCGCCGCGCCCCTGAGGCGAGGCGTCAGTCCTCCGGTGGGGCGTCGGCCCGGTCCTCGGCCGCAGGAGCCAGGGGCAGGCGCACCGAGATGACGGTCCCCTCGCCGGGGGTGCTGTCGACGTGGATGCTGCCGCCCAGGTCCTCGACGATTCGGCGGGTGATCGCCAGGCCGAGGCCGGTCCCCCCGGCGCGCTTGGTGGTGAAGAACGGGTCGAAGATCCGGTCTCGGACGGCGGGATCGATGCCGGGGCCGGTGTCTTCGACCTGGAGCAGCGCGTGGTCTCCATCCCGGCGCAACCGGATCATGACCCGGTGTCGCCCGCCCGCTTCGTGGCTGGGGATGGCCTGCAGGGCGTTGACGAGCAGGTTGAGCGTGACCTGGCCGAGCTGGGTGCTCGATCCCACCACCGGGGGCAGGGGAGCCAGGTCTATCTCGGTCGTTGCGCGCCGCTGCAGGGAGCTGCGCAGGCTGGTGGTGGTCAGGCGCACCACCTCGGCGAGGTCGGTCTGTTGCTCGTCGTCGTGGCGCCGCTGGGCGAGGCTCATGCCCTCGATGATCTCGCGGACCCGGGTCACGCCGCGCCGGATGGCCGTGATGCGATCGAGTACCGGCTGGAGCCGATCGGCCGGGACGTCCTCCCCGGCGTCGATGAGGCCGGTGACCTGGGAGGAGGCGAGGTCGATGTGGGCCATCAGCATGGTCAGGGGGTTGCGGATCTCGTGGGCAATCCCCGCCGAGACCACGCCGAGCGCGTAGACCCGTTCCGACTCCATCATCCGACGTTCGATCGAGGCGAGGCGGCGGCGCATCGTGGCCACCTCGATGGCGTCGACCAGCGCGGCGCGCAGGTCATCGTGGTCCCAGGGCTTGCGGAGGTATCGGCGGATGTGGCCCTGGTTGACGGCGTCGATGGCCTCGTCGAGGTTGGAGTAGGCGGTGATGAGGATCCGCTCGACGTGGGGGAAGTCCCGGCGTGCCCGGGTCAGCAGCTCGACCCCCGTCATCCCGGGCATTCGCTGGTCGGCCAGCAGCACGGCGACGTCGTGTCGGGCCAGCAGGTCGAGGGCGTCGGCGCCGTTGTCGGCGGTCAGCACCTCGAACTCGTGCCCGAAGGCGGCCTCGAAGACCGTGAGGTTGGCGACATCGTCATCGACGAACAGGACCGCATTCGCCACGTCGAGCTCCGGGGTGGCCTCAGGTAGCATGCCACGTCGGCCGACCGCTGGCAGGGCCGGGGAGACGTGGGGACGGGATGCTCGCGGCGCCGGTTCCCGCGAGTCTCCCATCATGCCACGGGGCGAGCTTCGAGGCCAGCGGCGGGGAAGGAACGTGGAGAAACCGAGGTTTCAGCCCACTCGGCCGGGCTTGCGGGCCAGCAGGTACCAGTAGGCCTGGCCGGGCTCCAGTCGGACCTGGACCTCGGCGTCGGCCGGCAGGCGGCTGGCCAGGCGCAGCATTTCGTCGCGGGTGCGGTAGATCAGGGTCCAGTCGAGGACGAAGCCCGGGGACCAGTAGTCCTCGTTGGGGCCGACGGCGTTGCCCACGGCGACCAGCCCGCCGGGCGCAAGGCCGTCGTAGAGCACCGCCAACAGCTCGCTGGCGCCGGGCTCGCGCAGGTAGTCGAAGAGTCCCGAGGAGAAGACGAAGTGCTGGTTGGCCGCCAGCGGCAGGTTGCCGGGGGCCTGGGCGAGCTGGGTGAAGGACATGTTCAGGCAGCGCAACCGCGTGTCGCTGGAGGACCGGACCGTGGCGCGCTGTGCGGTCTGGTAGGCCACGCTGAGCGCCTCTTCATCCTGGTCGATGAGGGTCCAGGTGACGCTGCCCGGCCAGTGGGGACGGCGCTCGATGAAGGTGGGAACTTCGCGGGCCGGCCCGCATCCCAGGCTGGTGATCCGCAGGTCGGGGGTGCCGTGGCTGTCGGCGATCAGGCGCCGGTGCTGGTCGATGGCCAGGTCGACCACCAGGTCGCGGCGGGTGCGGACCCCGCTGGGCAGCGGGTGTTCCAGCCACAGGCGGTGGAAGACCCGCCCGAAGACGGAGTCGCCCTCGAGGGCCTGGTCGTAGCAATACAGCATGACCTGGTAGTCCCCCGGGTACCCGAGGGGCTTTTCGTAGGACCGGCGGATGCAGGGCGCATCCAGCAGGAGGGGGGTGAGGACCATCTCGGTGAGTTGCTTGGCGGCCTGGACCCGGGCCCGGTCTTCCATGAACTCGGCGGTGGCTGCGCAGGCGGCCAGCCGCAGCTCGGTCCACGGGGCCCGGAGGCGTTCGAGCGCGGCCTGCTGCAGCGCTTCGATCCCCCGTCGGCCCTCCTCCCCTCCCATCTCGCGGTAGCGGGCTTCGTGACGGAACAGGGCCTGTCGCTGGTACTGGACGAAGAGCACGACCCGGCTGAGTGCCTGGCGGTACCTCTCCGGCACGAGGTCGGAGTAGGGGTCGGGGCCCATCGACAATTCGCGCTGCATGCGCTCTTCCTCGTCCCGTCGAGCGAGCGCGGGCAGGTCGATGAATCCGCTGGTCAGGGCCAGTCCCACCTGCACCCGGCGGCCGCCCGTTCCCACCCGGGCCACCCGGGCGCGGCCGTCGAACACCGGCTTGTCGTAGAGCCGCAGCTCCAGGTCCAACTCGACGCCGGGTTCCAGCGGCGCGTTGGATGGCGCCAGCACGGCCATGCCGTTCATGCTGATGTCGAAGACGGGGTAGTCGTGTCCATCGATGCGGACGACGGGGTTGGCGTGGGGCGACAGGAAGTCCCGGACCCGTTCCCGGGTCGGTCGAAAGAAGACCGCCCGGTTCAGCGGTCCGGTCAGCTCGTCGTAGTTTCGGGTCATGGTCCGTCCAATGGCGAGACGTTGAGGCAGGCGCTCGCGCAGCCCCCATCGTCCCACATCAGGCCCGGTTTGTCGCGGTCGGGAAGCGGTGACCGCGGGGCCCGGGTCAGGTTCCTTGGGCGGCGGCCGGGGCCGGGAGCACGATTCGGAAGCAGGTGCCGTGGGGCTGGAGCCGCTCGGCGGCGATCGTGCCCCCGGCCTGCTCGATGATCGTCTTGCTGAGATAGAGCCCCAGCCCGCTTCCCTTGCCGGGTGCGGCCGTCGTGAAGAAGGGCTCGAAGATCCGGTTGAGGACCGCCTCGGGGATGCCGCTGCCGTCGTCGGTGACCTCGACCTTGACGGTGTCGCCGACGTCGTGCAGGGCGATGTCGATGTGCGTGGCACCGGCGCGCAGGGCGTTGTCGATGAGGTTGACGAAGACCTGGTTGATCGGGCCGGGCTGGATCCGGGCCTGCAACGGTCCCTCCCCGAGAACGCGGACCTCGACCTCTCCCAGGCGGTGGTCGAGCAGTTGCAGGGTGCTGGCGATGCACGCCGCCAGGTCGCAGACCGCCGGTCCCCCGTCGTCGGCCGGTCGCACGTGGGCGTCGAGGGTCGCCGTGATGCGGTGGATGCGCTGCGTGGCGTCGGCGAGCACGTCGAGGAGGCGAGCGCGGGAGGCGTGGGGCAGGTTCGGCGATCCCAGGGTGCGGGTGGCCGACATCAGTGCGTTGACCGGGTTGCGGATCTCGTGGAGGATGCCGGCGGCCAGCGTGCCCACCGTGGCGAGGCGTTCCTTGCGGGCAAGCTCGGCGCTGAGTGCCCGGAGGTGGAGCTGCGCCCGAACCCGGGCCAGCAGGATGCGCGGGTGGAAGGGCTTGGCCACGAAATCGTCGGCCCCCGCTGCGTAGGCGCGCAGGGTGCCCTCGGTGCCGGCTCGCGCGGTGAGCAGGACGACCGGGGTGGTGCTCAGCGCGGCGTCGCTCTTGATCGCCTGGCACAGGCTGGTTCCGGAGCGGCCGGGCATCTGGTCGTCGGTGAGGACCAGGTCGGGCTTGAGCGCGGGCAGCAGCCGCCAGGCCTCGTCGCCGTCGCCGCAGGTGGTCACCTCGAACTCGGCGCCCAGCAGGTCGGCGAGGAAGGCCTGCATGTCCGGCTGGTCCTCGACCACCAGGATGCGCGCCCGGCGCCCCTGCTCCAGGCGCACCGGAGGAGAGGTGGGGAACGCGATCTCGCCGCTGTCGACCGGATGCAGGGGTGAGGCCGGGACCGGCGGAGGCAGGTCGGTCGCCCGTCGTCCGTAGTTGCGGCCCGCCCGGTGCTCGACCCGTCGTTCGGCAATGTCGCGGCGGCGGTCGATCACCTCGGGTCGGATGTGGTCGCGACCCAGCAACAGCTCGAAGGAGAAGGTCGACCCTTCTCCCTCGACGCTGTCGACAGAGATGGTCCCGCTGTGCAGGTCCACGAGCTCCCGCGCCAGGGCCAGCCCGATCCCCACGCCGCCTGCTCCGCGTCGGCCTCGGCCCGCCTGGAAGAACCGGTTGAAGACCATCGACAACTCGTCGGCGGGGATGCCCGGCCCCGTGTCGGTCACCGTGACCCGCAACCGGTCGTCGAGCCGGTGGACACCGACAGATACCGAGCCCCCGGGGGGCGTGTACTTGATGGCGTTGCCGACGAGGTTGGTGACCACCATCTCGATGCGGTGCGGATCGCCGAGCACGTCGGGGAGGTCCTCCTCGATCCGGGACTGGAGGGTGAGGCCGCCCGTGGCGGCGGCCGGGCCGAAGCGGGCCACGGTCGACGCGACGAGCTGACCGAGATCAAAGGTGGAGAGGCGCAACCGCAAACCGCCGGCGTCGAGCTTGGACAGCTCCAGCAGGTCATCGATGAGTCGCAGGAGGCGCTCGGCGTTCTCGACGACGATTCGCAGGTCGTTGGAGGCCCAGGTCTGCGGGTCGCGGTCCAGCATCGCCTGGACGGGCCCGAGGATCAGGGTGAGCGGCGTGCGCAGCTCGTGGGAGATGTTGGCGAAGAACCGGCTCTTGAGCTGGTCGTGCGCCTGGAGGCGATCCAGGGCATGCTGCAACTCCTTGGAGGTGCGGGCGAGCTGTTCGCGGGTGAAGAAGTCGCGGCGGGCCAGCCGGTACTTGAAGGTGGCCATGACGACGCTGGCCCCGGCGCCGGTCAGCAGGAAGAACACCCCGGTGAGCAGGTCCTCGGCCGAGGCCCCGCCCGGTCGCAACATCCACGCCAGGGGCGCCGTCGCCAGGATCGCGACGACGTTGGTGATCGCCCAGCGCGGCCGCCAGAAGGGCAGCAGGCCGGCGCCGTACAGGATCAGGCTGAAGCCGACCAGGTACTGCAGCAGGTGGTCGCCGGTCCACGGCAGCATCGCCGCGATCCCGGCGCCGCAGGCGAACAGCCAGGTCCAGAACGCTTCCCAGGTGTAGCGCTGGTTCCGGGACCGGGCGATGAGCAGTGCCAGCACGGTGCCGAAGGCGACGACGGCCAGGCGGATCCCGAGGAAGGCCGGCCAGTGGTCGGGTGCCAGCAGCCGGTCGAACAGCGCCCAGCCGAGGTAGGCGAGGTCGAAGATGGTGGTCGACCAGAGGAAGGCCGACACGTTTCGCAGTCGCAATTCCTCGTGGAAGCGCGCCAGCAGCTCGGCGGATTCGCTGTCCGCGGGGGTGGTGTGGGGGATGGACGCAGTGTCGGGCACGGGGCGCCGGGGCGAGGATGGAGGGCGACTCTACCTGTGGCGGGCGTGGG
>RFKJ01000269.1 GCA_003694325.1 Deltaproteobacteria bacterium | reverse complement strand
TCGCGCGGCGGGCGGGGCCTCCGGTTGAGGTGCTTGTCCAGGTAGCCGGCGAGGTTGCGGGCGTTGAACGGGCGTCGGCCGGTCAACATCAGGTAGAGCACCGCGCCGAGGGCGTAGAGGTCGGTGCGGGCGTCGACCACCCCCCCGGTGATCTGCTCGGGAGCGATGTAGGCCACGGTCCCCACGACCTCGCCGGCCCGGGTCAGCTCGGCCCCCGGTTCCTTGACCACGCCGAAGTCCATCAACCGCACGCTGCCGTCGGCCAGCAGCATGATGTTGCCGGGCGTCACGTCGCGGTGGACCAGGCCCTGGTCGTGGATGTACGCCAGCGCGCCGGCCACCTGGGCCAGCACGTGTTCCGCCCGGCGGTAGCGCTCGGCCGGGGGGATGTCCCGCCAGGACTCGACGGCGTCGCGGAGGTCCTGGCCGACCAGCTTCTCGGTGACGAACCAGGGGCGTCCCTGGTACAGCCCTGCGTCGAAGACCCGCAGCACCGCCGGGTGATCGAGGCGCGACAGGGTGACGAACTCGCGCTCCATGCGGCGCGCCGCCTCCCGGGACCGGCTGGTGGGCAGCAGCAGCTTCAAGGCCCGGTGTTCCCCGCCGTCGCGGTGCACCACCTCGAGGACCGTGGCCATGCCGCCGCGGCCCAGCTCGCCCACCACGAGGTAGGGGCCGATCGCTGCCCCGGGGCCTGGAATGGACTGGGCGGAGCCGTGGTGCATGGGAGACGCTGTCGCCGTGGGCACTGTCGTGCGTGGGGGGGGCGCGCCCGGTTGCGGCGCGCAACAGTTATGCCATGCTACCCCCACCGGGATGTCGCGCGTGCCCGTGGCGGCCTGCCTGCCTGCCGGAGGGGAAGGATGTTCTGCCGATGATCAGACTGGAAGCCCAGGCCCGGACCGATCCCGGTCCGGTGCGCGAACACAACGAAGACTCCTTCCTGGTGGAACTGGACTCGGGGCTGTTCGTCGTGGCGGACGGCATGGGGGGACATGCCTCGGGAGAGGTCGCCTCGGCGTTGGCGGTGCAGGCGCTGCGCGACGTGTTGCTGGGAGAGCACGACCCCGACGAGACCCGGCTCGATCGAACCGCGCCGGACAGTGAAGAACAGATCCGCGAGCGCCTTCGCTACGCCATGAACCAGGCCAGCCTGCGGATCCGGCGGGCGGCCCAGGAGGCGCCGCAGCACACCGGCATGGGGACGACCGTCTGCGTGCTGCTGGTCGAAGACGGCATGGCCCACATCGGGCATGTCGGCGACAGTCGCATCTACCTGGCGCGCGACGGTCGCCTGCAGCGGCTCACCCGGGACCACACCGTGGTGCAGCAGGAGATCGACGCCGGGCGGCTGACGCCCAAGCTCGCCCGCATCGTCCCGCACAAGAACATCCTCACCCAGTCGGTGGGCTACCACGGCCCCGTCGAACCGGACACCAGCACCCGCCCGGTCCGGCCGGGCGACGTCTTCCTGCTGTGCAGCGACGGGCTGACCGATCCCCTCGACGACGAGCAGATCGGTCGCATCATCGCCGAGACCCGGTTCGACGACCTCGCCGAGACCCTGGTGCAGAAGGCGCTGGACGCCGGTGGTGACGACAACATCACCGTGGTCGTGGTCGGGGTGTTCGAAGACTGAGCGCCACCCCCCCGGCCGAGGCGGGGGCGGGTACAGGGGCCGGTTCAGCGGTCGACCAGTGCCCCGACATCCTCGGCCAGCGCCCGGGCGGTGGCCTTGATGACCTTGAGGGTGCCCCTCGTGTGTTCGCTGCGGGCGAACCAGGCGCCGTCGTCGCCCTCCTGGAGCACCTCCACCGTCTCGGGCTTGCCGTCGGCGGGGATCAGGGTCATCGAGAACCGCACCACCAGGTCCTTGGGGGCGTCCTCGGCCTCCGGGTCCACGTAGCTGGTGCCCTTGAGCTTGAGGGCCTTGTCCAGCCAGGTGGTGATCTGCTCGGCGGGCTCCTGGGTGTCGGCGTAGACCCAGGTCGCGGCCTGGGGATCGTCGGGGTTCTTCTGGTCGACCCGCACCGACCGGCCATCGGCGGAGATCTCGATGGAGGCGATGTCGGGGCGGTCGATGGACCACAGGCTGCGGTCGACGAGGCGGGTGCGGGCATACTGCAGCGACTTCAGGAGCTGGTCGTCGACCAGGTAGATGTCGCCGGTGTCGACCAGCCGGACGTAGCGGTCCTTCGTCCCGTAGGCTTCGCCGCCGATCTCGATCACCACGTCCTTGCCGTCCCGGGTGATGACCAGCTTCTCCTTGGGATCATCCAGGCCGATGACCTGGAGCTTTTCGGCATCGACCTGGTCCAGCTTGCGGATGGCGTGCATCGGGGCCAGCTTGCCCAGCAGCTCGTCACCCTTGTCGCTGGCCTTGAAGATGGTCTTCTTCTCGACCTTCTCGGTGGGCGCGGCGGCGTCCTCCCCCTCGGCGTCGGGATCCAGCGGGGTCGGGCCGGCCACCGGCCGTTCCTGGACCTTGACGTACTCCACCCACAGGTAGTCGCCGTGGTCGTCGTGCTTGCGGGTGAGGGTGACCCGGCTGTCCTCGCCCTCCCAGTAGACCCGCTCGATGTCGTCGGGCTTGCCCTGGACCAGGACGACGGCGTCGTCGGCGTCCGCGCCGGGTTCGGCGGTGTACTGGTACCACGCGCCGCCCAGTGCCAGCGCGAGGAGCAGTCCGTAGATGATGACCTGGCGCATCAGCTCCTCCGGCTGCGGATCTTGCGGTAGCGCAGGCGGCCCAGGCCCAGGCTGAGCAGGGCCAGGGGCACGAAGGCGGCGGCCCCGTAGAACCAGAGCCCCTGGCCTTCCTTGGTGTGCTGGATCTTGACGTCCTCTTCGGAGGTGGTCTCCCCCTCCAGCGCCTTGTCCTCGGTCAGCCAGGACAGGGCGTCGACGGCAAGCTGCCCGTTGCCGCTGTAGAGCAGGAACAGGTCGCTGGCCCAGCTCGCGTCGCCCATCACGATGACCCGCGACTCGGTGGGCTCGGAATCGATGAGGGAATCGGCGCCGTCGGCATCGTCCGGCTCATCACCGTCCTCGGCGTCGCTGCCGTTCGGGGCGCCCTGCACCGGGGTGGTCACCGCCACGGCGAGGCTGTACTGCTTGCGCTGCTCGGTTCCCTCGTCGAACTCCAGGTCGCCGTCGAGGTCCAGCCAGGTCGCCGACAGCGACCGGATGGTGGTCTGCACCTTGCCCGGCGAGCTGCCGGCATCCTCGGCGATGTGGGTGGCGCCGGGGAAGGCGACGCCGACCTGGCTGCTGTTCCGGGACAGCGTGGTCACCGACGGGTGGCTGCTGAACTTGTTGGTGACGATGTTGACCCGGTCGCCGGGGCCCCCCGTGACCTTGAGGTAGTAGTTGTCGATGGCCAGCCGGCTGTCGAGATCCACCGACAGGCCCATGGGGGCGAGGATGCCGGAGAGGTCGGCCCCGCCGGGCTCGACCGCCACGAGCAGCGCACCACCCCGCTCGCGGTAGGCGTTGAGGGCCGCGATCTCCTCGTCGAGGAACGGCTTCATCGGGCCCATGATGAACACGACGTCGGCGTCGTCGGGGACCCGGTCGCCCAGGCCCTCGGCCAGCCCCAGCTCGTCCACCTTGTAGTTGAGGCTGGTGAGGACCTGCTTCAAGGTGTTGATCTTGCGGGTCTTGTCGGCGTCGCCGCGCCAGTACATCTCGTCGTGGCCGACGGTGAAGTAGGCCTTCTTCTGCCCCCGGGCCAGCTTGAGCAGGGCCTTCTGCATCTCCTGGTCCAGCTTCTTGAGCTTGCGGCGGGCGCTGTCGAAGTCCTTTCCGATCTTGACCCGCTCGACCTGCTCGCCCTTGGAGAAGACGACGTAGCCGTTGTCCCGGACCTTGAGCTCCTCGGCCAGGGCCGGCTCGAGGGCGTGGTCGACGTAGCGGACGTCGAGCTTGGGGCCGGCGATGGGGTCGAAGTAGGTGCGGATCTCGTCTTCGACGTCCGACCCGGTGGGGAAGAAGTTGGTGACCGTGATGGGCTCGTCCAGCGCCTCGATCATCGCCCGGGTGCGGCTGCCGGCCTGGGCGGTCTTGAAGTAGCCGAGGTCCCACCGCTTGTTGTGTTCGTGGGCCAGGTAGTTGAGGGGGAAGAGCATCGACAGGGCGAAGCTCACCGCCAGCGCGCTCAGGGCGCCCTCCCGCACCAGCCGGGGGATGCTGCGGACGGGAGACAGGGCCAGGGCCCGGTTGATGCTGAGCAGCGGCAGCGTGCCGGCCAGCCACACGATGGGCGTCAGGGCATGCATGGCGACGCCGAACCGGGTGGCGGCCTCGCCTTCCAGACCGAGGGCGTCGGTGCCTCCATCGGTGCCCAGGGCGTAGAACAGCAGGGAGCTGAGGCCGACGGCCCCGAAGATGAGGGCCAGGCCGTAGGGGGCCTTCTGGTCGGCGTCGACCCGCGCCCGCCGGGCGGCGATCATCGCCAGGCTCACGACGACGAGGAGCAGGCCGGAACCATCGAGGACCGGGTGCCAGGTCGACTCGCCGCCGCCGAACAGGCGTTCGCCGACATAGATCAGGCCGAAGCCGACCATCCAGAGGAAGCTCGCGAGGTTCACTGCCACCTCCTCGCCTTGAGCGCCCGGGTCGCCAGCAGCAGGAAGCCGAAGGCCAGGGACCCGTAGTAGACCAGGCTCTCGGTGTTGATCCGCCCCCGCATGAACGGCTGGAAGTGCTTGTCGAACAACGCCATGTAGGCGAACACGCCCTTGAGGGGAGGCTCGGACAGGCGGCTGACCAGCCAGCAGAGGATGAAGAAGCCGACGATGGACCCGCCGAGCACCGCGGCGAGGAGCTGGTTGCGGCTCACGGCGCTGGCGAAGACGCCGATGGCCACCACTGCCGCCCCGAGGGCGAACAGGCCGAGGTAGCCGGCGCCGATGTGGCCCCAGCTCACCTTGCCGTTCACCTCGATGAGCATGGGCATGTAGATGGTCAGCGCCTTGATGACCGTCAGGAAGCCGAAGGCTCCGAGGAACTTGCCGGCGATGACCTGGGACTCCTCGATGGGAGCGGTCTGCAGCAGGGCCAGGGTGCCGGCGCTGCGCTCGCGGGCGATGGTCGGCATCGCCAGCAGCACGCCGCCGATCATCACCGTGACGGTGCTGGCCTCGAAGAAGGCCTCCAACACGTCACTGCTGTACTTGGGGGTGAATCCCACGGCGTAGACGTTGAAGGCGAGGCCATCGAACAGCAGGATCAGGGCCAGGATCACCCAGCCCCACCAGGAGTTCAGGAAGCTGCCCAGCTCGCGCCGGGCGATCTGGAGGACGGCGGTCACGCTCCCTCCTCGGTGAGGTGCAGGAAGACGTCCTCGAGCTGGGTGGCCAGCCCGTCTTCGACCCGCCGCACGCCGATGCCTGCGTCGACCAGGGCGGCGACCAGGGCCTCGGGTTCGTCAGCGGTGAGCAGGACGTAGGAGATGACGAGGCCGTCGCCGGCGTGGGTCTGGTGCCCGGCGACCAGGGGCGATTGGTCGAGCAGCTCGCGGACCGCCGACTCGTCTCCTCGCAGGGTGAGGCTGAGGTGCAGCTTGTGGGGACCCCCGGCCAGCCCGCCGATGGTCGGGGCGATGGCGTCGGGGGTGTCGGTGGGCTCGGTCACCAGCCGACCGCGGCGCAGCACCAGGATGCGGTCACAGGTCTGGCTGATCTCGGGGAGGTTGTGGCTGCTCAGGAGCACGGTGCTGTCGGCCGCCAGGTTGCGGATGACCGACCGCATCTCGCGGATCTGGGCAGGGTCCAGGCCGCTGATCGGCTCGTCGAGGATCACCAGGCGAGGGCGGTGGATGATCGCCTGGGCGATGCCCACCCGCTTGCGGTAGCCGTGGGACAGCTCGGAGATGAGCTGGTTCCGCCGGTCGGTGAGCTGGGTCCGGGCGAGGACCTCCGGCAGTCGGGAGTCCAGCTCCCGGGCCGACATGCCGCGGAGGCTGCCGACGTAGGTCAGGAAGTCGGCCACCGTCATGTCGTCGTACAGCGGC
>RFKJ01000268.1 GCA_003694325.1 Deltaproteobacteria bacterium | reverse complement strand
TCCCCCGGGCGCGGGCCATCCTGGGCCGACATGCGCTCGTCGGACGCTCGACCCACGACCGGGCCCAGGTGCGGGCCGCCGTCGCCGAGGGGGCTGACTACATCGGGTTCGGGCCGGTCTACGCCACCGCGACGAAGGCCGACACCGCGCCGCTGGTGGGGGTGGCCGGGCTGGCCGAGGCCGTCCGGGCATCCTCGGTGCCGGTGGTCGCCATCGGGGGCATCACCGCCGGCCGGCTCCCGGAGGTCCGGGCCACCGGGGTCCACGGTTGGGCGATGATCTCGGCGGTCCGGGACGCGCTGGCCGAGGGGCGGCAGGCCCTGGACCGGTTGCGGGGCCATTGACGGAAGGGGGGGGCTGCCACGACGGGGCGAGTGGCCCCTCCTCCACCCGGCTTCGACCGACCCCGGGCGGGTGGACCGGACGGATCGCCGCCCGGGGAGCGCTTGTGCTCAACCGTTTCCTCTGGTTAGACTCGACATGTCAAGATCCCGCACCTGGTGCGGCCTCCCTCCGGCTCGCGCCTCCCGCTCTCCATCCCCGCTTCGCTCGGCGTTCTTCCGCGGCATCCTCCCCACGGCATCCTCGCCCTGTCGCCGTCCGCCGTCCCGTTCCCCGGCCTCTCCGATGCCTCGCCTCGCGCTCCTCCTTCCCCTGTCCATCCTCCTGCTGCCCGGCCCGGCCGAAGCCGGGCGAAAGGCCCGCAAGCGGGCCGCCGCGGCCGCCCGGTCCGCCGAGGACACCGCCGACGACACCGCCGACGACACCGCCGACGCTGCTGGTGCGCCGGACGGCGAGCCGGCCGCGGAACGCGCCGGGGAATCGATCTGGGACTACATCGAGGGCACCGCCATCGACGACGTGGACGGCGCCGGCCCCGAAGTGCTGCCGGTGGACACCGTGTCGGTGGAGGCCAGCGAGGAGCTGGCCGAGGCCCGGGAGGCCGAGCGGTCGATCATCGCCGAGGGCGTCCGGTCCCGGGCGCCGGTGGAGTTCTTCACCGACCCGGTGGGCACCCTGGAGGCCGATCCGCTGATGCTCGACCGGATCGATCCCTCCGAGTTCGACATCCCCATCGTCGTCAACGACGCGGTGGTCCGGTGGATGGAGTACTTCACCGGCCGAGGGCGGAAGTACTACGCCCGGTACCTCGCCCGCAGCACCAAGTACCAGCCGATGATGCGGGAGCGACTGGCCGCGGCGGGGCTCCCCGAGGACCTCGTCTACCTGTCGATGATCGAGAGCGGCTACAACACCCATGCCTACAGCCACGCCGCCGCCGCCGGGCTGTGGCAGTTCATCAGCAGCACGGCCCGGATGTACGACCTCCGGGTGGACTTCTGGGTGGACGAGCGCCGCGACCCCTTCGCCGCCACCGACGCCGCGATCCGGCTCCTGAAGGACCTGCACGACGAGTACGGAGACTGGTACCTCGCCTGGGCGGCGTACAACGCCGGCCCCGCCCGCGTGGAGCGTGCCCTGGCGCGCTACGGCGACATCGACTTCTGGACCATGGTGGAACGGGACGCCTTCCGCAGCGAGACCGACAACTACGTGCCCAAGCTGCTCGCCGCGGCCATCATCGGAAAGCACCCGGAGCGCTACGGGTTCACCGACATCGAGTACCAGGATCCCGTCCCGGTCGAAGCCGTGGAGGTGGGACCCAGCATCTCCCTGGACGTGCTGGCCCGCTGTGCCGGCATCTCCGAGGAGGAGCTGCAGGAGTTGAACCCCCAGCTCCGTCGCTGGGCCACCCCGCCGGAGCCCGACCGCCAGACGCTGTACCTGCCCGCCGGCCGGTCGGAGCGCTTCCTGGCCGCCCTGGAGAAGGTCCCTCCCGAGGAGCGGCTCACCTTCGTCCACCACACGGTCCGGCGCGGCGAGACGCTCAGCGCCATCGCCCGGCGCTACGGGGTGGGGGTGACCGACCTGCAGAAGACCAACCGCATCAGGAACGTCAACCGCATCTACCCGGGGATGGATCTCATCGTCCCCCGGCCGGGAGCCACGCCTCCCGAGGCGCTCACCTCCTCCGCCGGCGGCCAGGCCTCGCGGAAGACTGCGACCACCAGCCGCAGCAGCACCCGGACCACCACCCTCACCCACGCGGTGCGCCGCGGCGAGACCCTCAGCACCATCGCCCGGCGGTACGGCACGACGGTCCGCCAGATCATGCGGGACAACGGCCTCCGCAATGCCAACCACGTCGAGGCCGGGCAGCGCCTCAAGATCCGCACGGCCGCCCCGGCCACCATCGAGTACACCGTCAAGAAGGGCGACACCCTCTCGTCCATCGCCGCCCGCTACGGCGTCAGCGTGGCCCAGCTCCAGACCGACAACGGGATATCGGGCAGCCGCATCCTGGTGGGCCAGGTGCTCCGCATCCGTCGCTGAGAATCCGTCGCTGAGAATCCGTCGCTGAGAATCCGTCGCTGAGAGGGCTTCATGCTGTCCGTCGAAGAGGCGGTGGCCCGTTGCATGGCCGCCGCGCTGCCCGTCCGCCCCGAGCGGGTTCCCACCGAGACCGCCGCCGGGCGGGTGCTGGTCGAGGACGTCCGCGCCGCCGGTCCCCAGCCCCCCTGGGACAACAG
>RFKJ01000267.1 GCA_003694325.1 Deltaproteobacteria bacterium | reverse complement strand
GGCCCGCGACCGGGCCCGCGGAGCCTCCGTCGGAGGACCTGGGCCGCGACGACGGAGAGCAGCCGGCCCATGGGGAGCGGGGCGAGTCGCCGGGCCGGTTCGAACAGCGGGCGATCGAGCCCTGGGTGGTCGATGCACCCCCCGCGGGCCTGGCCGGGCGGCGGTTCACGGTCATCGTCGTGCCCGACGGGGGGCGGGGGACCCTGCGACAGGTCCAGCTCGGCCTGCGGCAGCTCCGGGCCCTGGCCACCGCGGCCGGGGTGCTGGTCGTGCTGGCCGTGGTCGGCGTGGTGTCCGGCTCGATGCTCGTCCCGCTGAGCCGGTCCCGCCAGGCCCTCCTCGACGAGAACATCGCCCTGCGGGCCAGCATGCAGGACGTCGAGCGCAAGCTCGAGGACGTCGAGGCCGAGCTGCGGCGCCTGCGCCTGTACAACACCCAGCTCGAGGAGCTGCCGCTGGACGGGATCCCGGGCTTCGGCCCGGTGGCCGAGGGCGACATCGGCAGCCTGATCTGGACCGGGCGGGCCGGCGCTGCGACCTGGGCCGGGGGGGAGGCGCCGCCGACCTGGAAGCCGGGCATGCCGATGGAGGAGCCGCCCGGCGAGGAGGTCGCGCCAGCCGACCTCACCGAGGCCGAGGCCCGGGCCCTCGAGCTGAGCCAGCGCACCGAGCGCACCCTGGAGGGGGTGCGGCTCGTGGAGCCCCAGGCCGGCGAGCTGGTCGAGACCGCCCAGGACTGGCGCTGGCGCCAGCAGACGCTGCCGACCACCAACCCCTGCCCCGATGGGGTGTTCACCAGCGACTTCGGCTGGCGCCGGGCGCCGTTCTCGCACCGCTGGAAGTTCCACACCGGGTTGGACCTGGCCGCCCCCCGCGGTACGCCGATCTACGCCGCCGGCGCCGGCACCGTGGTCCGGGCCGGCTGGTCGTCGGGCTACGGGCGCATGCTGGTCATCGATCACGGCGACGGCATCCAGACCCGCTACGCCCACACCTCGCGCATCCTCGTGCAGGAGGGGGACCACGTCGAGCGCGGGCAGCAGGTGGCCCTGGTGGGGAACACCGGCCGGACCACCGGGCCGCACCTGCACTTCGAGGTCTACGTCGACGGAAGACCGGTCGATCCCCAGGAGTTCATCGACGTGGAGTGACGCGCCGTCCCGCCGTGGCGTCCCCTGCCGGACCCGGCGGCCCGGGGTGGCGGGTGGGCGCCGGGCCGCCAGGGCATTACGGCGCCGGCATTCTGGCCCGTCCGTCGATGGGCCACCCCTCGGAGGAAGCGGCTGGCACGCTTCGATGCCCTCCCACCCGCGGCCCCGCCGGTCGCGGCGGGGCTTGACGGTCCGGGCCATCGCGCACAGCTTCCCTCGAATTGACGGGAGAACCCTCCATGCTCGGAATCGAAGGCATCGTTCGCAAGCTGGTCGGCTCGCACTCCGACCGGGAGATCAAGAAGCTCCGCCCCCTCGTGGCCCGCATCAACGAGCTCGAGCCGGCGATGCAGGCCCGCACCGACGACGAGCTCAAGGCGTTCACGCCGGAGGCCCGGCAGCGGATCGAAAACGGCGAGTCCCTCGATGACCTCCTGCCGGAGGCCTACGCGGTGGTCCGCGAGGTCGGGCGCCGCACCCTGGGCATGCGCCACTTCGACGTGCAGCTCATCGGCGGGATCGTCCTGCACCGGGGCAATGTCGCCGAGATGAAGACCGGCGAGGGCAAGACCCTGGTCGCCACGCTGCCGGTCTACCTCAACGCCCTGACGGGCAAGGGCGTCCACGTCGTCACGGTCAACGACTACCTCGCCAGCCGCGACGCCGACTGGATGGGCAAGATCTACAACTTCCTCGGCCTGTCGGTGGGCAAGATCCTGTCGGCCGACCGGGACCAGCGCAGCAAGCAGCGGGCCTACGCCGCCGACATCACCTACGGCACCAACAACGAGTTCGGCTTCGACTACCTGCGGGACAACATGAAGTTCTCCGCGGACGAGTTCGTCCAGCGGGGCCATCACTTCGCCATCCTCGACGAGGTGGACTCCATCCTCATCGACGAGGCCCGGACCCCGCTCATCATCTCGGGTCCGGCCAACGTCGACGTGGAGCGGTACTACGTCATCGACAGCGTGGTGCCGATGCTCCAGGCCGACATCGACTACATCGTCGACGAGAAGGCGCGGTCGGTCACCCTGACGGACGCGGGCGTGGACCGGATCGAGGAGAAGCTGGGGGTCGACAACCTCTATGACCAGCACAACATGGAGATCCTCCACCACGTCATGCAGGCGCTGAAGGCCCACACCATCTTCAAGCGCGACCGGGACTACGTGGTGCAGGGAGGCAAGGTCATCATCGTCGACGAGCACACCGGGCGGCTGATGCACGGCCGGCGGTGGTCCGACGGGCTGCACCAGGCCGTCGAGGCCAAGGAGAAGCTCAAGGTCGAGCCGGAGAGCCAGACCTACGCGACGATCACCTTCCAGAACTACTTCCGGATGTACGAGAAGCTCTCGGGCATGACCGGGACCGCCGAGACGGAGAAGGAGGAGTTCCGGAACATCTACAACCTCGACGTGCTGGTGATCCCGACCAACAAGCCCGTGATCCGGGTCGATCACCACGACATCGTCTACAAGACCCAGTCCGAGAAGTTCCGGGCGGTGATGGCCGAGCTGGAGGAGCTGCACGCCAAGGGGCAGCCGGTGCTGGTGGGCACCACCTCGGTCGAGAAGTCGGAGATCGTCAGCCGGCTGCTGCGCCACAAGGGCATCCCCCACGAGGTGCTCAACGCCCGCAACCACTCGCGGGAGGCCGAGATCGTGGCCCAGGCCGGGCGCAAGGGGCAGATCACGATCTCGACGAACATGGCGGGTCGGGGGACGGACATCAAGCTGGGCGGAGACCCGGAGGGCCTGGCCCGCATGGAGGCCGATCCGGAGACCGATCCGGAGGGGTACGCCGCGGCGCTCGAGCGCCAGAAGGCCCGGTGCGAGGCCGAGCGGCAGGAGGTCCTGGCGTTGGGGGGGCTGCACATCCTCGGCACGGAGCGGCACGAGTCCCGGCGGATCGACAACCAGCTCCGGGGGCGGTCGGGCCGCCAGGGGGACCCCGGCAGCAGTCGGTTCTACCTGTCC
>RFKJ01000266.1 GCA_003694325.1 Deltaproteobacteria bacterium | reverse complement strand
TGGCCAGCGTGCGCCGCAACCGACTGGGGTTGAAGGGGCCCCTCATGACCCCCAAGGGCCGGGGATTCCGGTCGGCCAACGTCACCCTGCGCCAGGAGCTGGGGCTCTACGTCGGGTATCGGCCGGTGCGGAGCCTGCCGGGGGTGGAGACGCCCTACAAGGACGTCGACCTCGTCGTTCTCCGGGAGAACACCGAGGACCTCTACGCCGGCATCGAGCACGAGGTGCGGCCCGGCCTGGTGATGAGCCTGAAGGTCTCGACCCGGGAAGCCGGAGCCCGCATCGCGCGCTGGGCCTTCGAGTTCATGCGCAACCGGGGACGGCGCCGCATCCACTGCTGCCACAAGGCGTCGGTCGTGCCGCTGGCCGACGGCGCCTTCGTCGACGCCTTCTACGCCATCGGCGAGGAGTACCCCTTCATCGCCAAGGACGACCTGCCCGTCGACAACCTCGCCTTCCTGCTGGCCCAGGATCCCCACCGGTTCGACGTGCTGCTGCTGCAGAACCTGTACGGGGACATCCTCTCGGACCTTGCCGCCGGGCTCATCGGCGGCCTCGGGGTGGCGCCGGGCGCCAACATCGGCGATCGCATCGCCGTGTTCGAGGCCGTCCACGGCACCGCACCGGACATCGCCGGCCAGGACAAGGCCAACCCCCTCTCGGTGCTGCTGTCGGCCCTGCTGATGCTCGACTACGTCGGGGAGCAGAAGCTCGTCGAGCGGATCGAGCGGGCCGTCTTCGACACGCTGGAGGAGGGGCGCCACCTCACCGCCGACCTGGGTGGCACCGCCAGCGGCACCGAGTTCACCGACGCCATCATCGACAAGCTGTGAGGCCGGACGTGACCACCCATCCCGCCGACAACCCCCACTCCTCCCCCGCACCGGAGGGGAGCGGCGCCGGCCGCCTCCACCCCATCACGCTGGTGCCCGGCGACTGGATCGGCCCGGAGACCTGCCGCATCGCCCAGGAGGTGCTCGACGCCGCCGGCGCCCGCATCGACTGGGACGAGCAGGTGCTCAATGCCGACACGGTCGACCAGGTGGCCGCCTCCTGCCGCCGCAACGGCGTCGCCCTGTGTGCCCGGGTGGATGCCTCCCCGACGCCCGGACGGGTGCCCCCCACCATCGCCCTGCGCAAGGCCCTGCGCACCTGGGCGGCGGTGCGCCCGGTCCGCCCCCTGCCCCACACCGGTGCCCGGTTCCCCGACCTCGACATCTTCGTGGTGCGCGAGACCAGCGAGGACATCTACGCCGGCTACGAGCACGAGGTGACCGACGGGGTCTACGAGGCGATCAAGATCACCACCGAGGCGGCCTGCGAGCGCATCGCCCGGTGGGCCTACCACGTGGCGACCCGCCACGGCCGACGCAAGGTGACCATCGTCCACAAGTCCAACATCATGAAGCAGTCCGACGGCCTGTTCCTGCGGACCGCGCAGCGGGTCGGCGCCGAGCACCCGGACATCGAGACCGAGGAGGTGATCGTCGATGCCCTGTGCATGAAGCTGGTGCGGTGGCCCCAGAATTTCGACGTGCTGCTGATGGGCAACCTGTTCGGCGACATCGTCAGCGACCTGGTCAGCGGGCTGGCCGGCGGGATCACCGCGGCGACGACGCTGTCCTACGGCGACGGCGTCGCGCTGTTCAGCAACCCCCACGGCAAGGCGCCCGACCTCGTCGGGCGCAACCTCGCCAACCCGCTGCCGATGATCCAGGCCGCCTCCTACATGATGCGACACCTGGGGGAGACGGACATCCACGAGCGCCTGCAGCGGGCGATGGCCCAGGTGCTGCGCGACGGCGTGCGCACCCCGGACCTCGGCGGCAGCCACACCTCGACCCAGGTCCGGGACGCGATCATCGCCCGGCTGTAGCGCCGCGCCGGGCTACGCTTCGGGGTGGACCCGCGCCGACCTGGCATGGAGGCTCCCCGACATGTCTCCGCAGACGAACCCGTGGTGAATCCCATCCGCGGCCCGGCTCCGTGGGCGGCCCTGCTCCTGTCCGTTGCCCACCTCGTCCTCGCCGTCGTCCAGCGCCCGGCCGCCGAGACGGTGGTGCTCACCCCGTTCATTCCCGTCGAGCCCGACGGTGCCGAGGGGCCGCCGCTGTCCGCCGAGGAGGGGGCGGTCCTGGCGGCGCGACCCGGCGCCGCCGACGCCCGCGACATCGCCCGAGGCTACGCCACCCTGGGGTCGACCCTGTCCCTGGCCGAGCTGCTGGCCGGGGTCGAGGCGCTGTCCGGGCCGCAGGCGCTGGACCGGCGACAACAGCGGGAGATCGGCGCGATCCTCGCCGCGGCCCGCGACCAGCACGAGGAGTTGATCGACGTGCAGCGGCAGATCCTGGACCTCGAGGCCGCGATCCAGGCGCGGGTGCGACGGATCCAGGCGCTCCGAGGCGGGTCGCCGCGACCGCAGCGCTCCGCTCCGCCGCCGGGGGGCCGCGATGAGCCGCGCTGAGTGGGGGTCCTGGGCGGTGGTGGTGCTGCTGGCGGTCAGCCTGGGCATCCGCCTGCTGCCGCCGTCGGGGACCGACTTCGAGACCATGCCGATCCTGGTGCCGACCTCGCTGACCTACGAGGCCCGGCTTCGCGAGGCGCGCAACCAGCCTCCGGGACGGGGAGGCGCCGAGGCCGTCGAGCTGGCTGAGGACCTGCTGGGCGAGGACCTGCTGGCCGAGGGTGGGGGTGGTGACCCGCGCCTGGTCGCCGAGATCGAGGCCCTGGCCGAGGAACGCGCCCGGCTGCTGGCCCTCCGGGATCGCCGACACCAGCTCAACGTCGCGTTGATGGACGTCGGGGTCGAGGTGGCCCGCCGGCTGCGCCCCGACCAGTGGCACGAGGTGGTGATGCACCGCGATGCCCGCCGAGCCACGGCCGAGGCCGCCACCTTCGACCGGCTGCTGGCCCGGCTGCGGGGTGCGGACTGACCGGGTCGGGCCGGCGGTGGGCGGCGCGGGTGCTGCTGGCGCTGGGCGGGCTGGGGCTGGC
>RFKJ01000265.1 GCA_003694325.1 Deltaproteobacteria bacterium | reverse complement strand
GGCGCGCCGCCGGTTTCCGCGCGAGTGCGGGTCCCCCGCTGCCCCCGCCCCTCCCCGGATCCGTCGACATGGCCCGTTCCCTCACGGTCAAGCACGAAGAGACCCCGACCACCTCGCCCCTGTTGACCGCCTTCCTGGTGCTGGCCTTCGGGTGGCTCGCCCTCAGCGGACTCGTCGCCATGGCCGACAGCGCACCGGCCGACGCGGGCGCGCACATCTACGCAGAGTAGATCCGAATCCACTGATTCGAGAACCAGGCCCGGTCGACGGGGCCGAGCGGTGGACCGACGGCCGCGACCGGCCCCCGGGACGCGATGGGGTATGCCCCGCGGTCGTGAGTCCTGCGATCCTCGGGGCGCGCCGGGCTCCGGTGGCATGGCCCCGCGTCGCGTCGAGTCTCCCCCGGCGGACTCCGCAATGGCCGGCCACGAGTTCCTCGGCTCACCCCGGCGCCCCCCCCGCCGGCGGGTCCCGCGACCGTTGACCGCGTGGCGCCAACCGGTAGCCTTGATAGACAGGTCCACCCGCTGAATGAACCTTCATTCAGCTTCCGGCATCCGGGGTCCCTCGACCGAGCCCGGACCCGGTCCTGCTCTTCCTCGTCGCCGGCCACGCCGGCTCCCCGCCCGCTCGGGCGGGTCACTCGCCACCATCGGAGAATCCATGGCCAACCCGATCAAGAAGGTCGCCGTCCTCGGCGCCGGTGTGATGGGCCAGGGCATCGCCGCGCACCTCGCAAACGCCGGCGTGCCCTCCGTGCTGTACGACATCGTGCCCCGGGATCTCCCCGAGGGCGCCCCCCGCAGCAAGCTGGCCATCGATGGGATCGCCAACGCGCGCAAGCTCAAGCCGGCCGCCTTCTACAAGCCGTCGCTGGCCGAGCTGATCACCCCGGCCAACTACGAAGACGACGGAGCGCTCCTCGCCGAGTGCGACCTGATCATCGAGGCGGTGGTCGAGAACATCAAGATCAAGAACATCGTCTTCGACTGGGTCGAGAAGAACCGCCGCCCGGACAGCATCGTCGCCACCAACACCTCGGGGCTGAGCCTCAAGGCCATGGCCGCCGAGATGTCTCCCGAGATGCGGAAGTACTTCCTGGTGATGCACTTCTTCAACCCGGTCCGCTACATGCGGCTCCTCGAGCTGGTCGTCGGCGAGGACACGCTGCCCGAGGTGGCCGACACCGTCGCCGAGTTCGGCCGCGGGGTGCTCGGAAAGGGCGTGGTGTTCGGCAAGGACACGCCCAACTTCATCGCCAACCGGATCGGCACCTTCGGCATCGTCAGCGTGTTCCACCACATGGCGGCCTTCGGCATGAGCGTCGAGGCCGTCGATGCGATCTTCGGCCCGGCCATGGGGCGGCCGAAGTCGGCGGTGTTCCGGACGGCCGACCTCGTCGGCAACGACACGCTGGCCCACGTCATCGAGACCGTCCACGACGGCTGTCCCGACGACGAGATGCGGGACCGCTTCGTCGTCCCCGACTGGCTCAAGCGGATGGTCGAGGAGGGGGCCACCGGGGACAAGGCCGGCTACGGCTTCTACAAGAAGTCCCGGGACGACAAGGGCAAGCGCGTCATCCTGGTGCGCAACCTGGAGACGGGGGAGTACGCCCCCAAGGGCAAGCCCCGCTACGACAGCCTGGGGAAGGCCCGCAACCAGGAGTCGGTGAAGGGCAAGGTGCGGGCCGTCCTCAACGGCAAGGACGACGCCGCCCGCTTCGCCTGGGCCGTCACCGCCGACACCCTGATCTACAGCGCCAACCGGATCCCGGAGATCGCCGACGACATCGTCAACATCGATCGGTCCATGCGCTGGGGCTTCGGCTGGGAGATGGGGCCCTTCGAGACCTGGGACGCCATCGGCGTGGCCGACAGCGTCGCTCGGATGAAGGCCGACGGCCTGTCGGTGCCCGCCTGGGTCGAGGAGATGCTGGCCAGCGGCCGGGAGAGCTTCTACGCCCGGGACGCCCAGGGCCGCCTGACCTACTGGGACAAGCTCACCAGCAGCGAGAAGCTCGTCCCGATGAGCGAGTCCTGGCTCATCCTCAAGGACCTGAAGGCCCAGGGCAAGGTCGTCGCCAAGAACCCCTCCGCCGAGCTGTACGACCTCGGCGACGGGGTGCTGGGGCTGTCCTTCCGCAGCAAGATGAACGCCCTCGACGACGACATCATCCGCCTCTACATCCAGGCGCTCGACGAGCTGGACGCCGGCAGGTGGGAGGCCCTGGTGATCGGCAACCAGGGAGGGACCGCCTTCTCGGCCGGCGCCAACATCATGATGGTGGCCATGGCCGCCATGCAGGGCAACTGGGATGAGCTGTCGACCATGATCGAGACGCTGCAGACCACCCTGCAGCGCGCCAAGTACAGCGAACGCCCCGTCGTCACCGCGCCGTGGGGGCTGACCCTCGGCGGCGGCGCCGAAGTGGCGATGCAGTCGGCCCACACCCAGGCCGCCGGCGAGCTGTACATGGGACTGGTCGAGGTCGGCGTCGGGCTGATCCCGGCCGGCGGCGGCTGCAAGGAGATGCTCGCCCGGTACCTCGGCGACATCCCCGAGGGGACCGACTACGACCCCAACCCCTTCGTCCAGGCCGCCTACAAGAACATCGCCCTGGCCAAGGTCGCCACCAGCGCCGAGGAAGCCCGCTCCATGGGATACCTGCGGCCGTCGGATCGCCTGACCCTGGACCCCGACCAGCTCATCTACGACGCCAAGCGGGCGGCCCTCGGGCTGGTCCAGGCCGGCTACAAGCCGCCGCACAAGCGCCGGTTCAAGCTGCCGGGCGCCAGCGGCCGGGCGGCCATCGAGCTGTTCCTCTACCAGATGCACGAGGGCGGCTACGCCACCGACCACGACGTCACGGTGGGCAAGCGCCTGGCCTACGTCATGACCGGCGGCGACGTCCCGGCCAACACCTGGTTCGAGGAGGACCAGATCCTCGAGCTCGAGCGGGAGGCCTTCCTCAGCCTCTGCGGCGAGCAGAAGACCATCGATCGCATCCAGCACATGCTGATGAAGGGCAAGCCCCTCCGCAACTGAGCACCCTTCCCGCTCATCCACACATTCCAGGGAGAAGCCGATGTCAGGCAAGAACCCCCGTGACGTGGTCGTCGTCGCCGCCGTGCGGACCCCCGTCACCAAGGCCAAGAAGGGTGCGCTGAAGGACACCCGCCCCGATGACCTGCTCACCGTCGCGCTGAAGGGCGCGCTGGAGCGCGTGCCCGACCTGCCCGTCGACCAGATCGGCGACATCGTCATCGGGACCGCCATGCCCGAGGGCGAACAGGGCATGAACGTCGCCCGGATCGCCGGCCTGGCGGCCGGCGTGCCCGAGTCGGTCCCGGCCATGACCATCAACCGCTTCTGCAGCTCCGGACTGCAGAGCCTCGCCCAGGCCGCCGCCTGCATCCAGTCGGGGTGGTACGACATCGCCCTGACCGGGGGGGTCGAGTCGATGACCCAGATCCCCATGGGCGGGGACCGCCCCTCCCCCAACCCCAAGCTGATGGCCGAGCGCCCCGAGATCTACACCCCCATGGGAACGACCTCGGAGAACGTGGCCCGACGCTTCGGAATCACCCGCCAGATGCAGGACGAGTTCGCCCTGCGGAGCCACCAGAAGGCCGCCGCGGCCATCGCCGCCGGCCGGTTCCAGGACGAGATCGTCCCGGTGCCGACGCGGGTCTTCCAGGACGGCCGGTGGCAGGACGTCACGGTGGAGATCGACGACGGCGTGCGGCCGGACACCACCCTCGAGGCCCTGGCCCGGCTGCGCCCGGCCTTTGCCGTCGACGGCACCAGCACCGCCGGCAACAGCTCCCAGGTCAGCGACGGGGCGGCGGCGACCCTGATCATGGCCCGGGAGAAGGCCGAGGAGCTGGGTCTGCCGGTGCTCGGGGTGCTCCGCAGCTACCAGGTGGTCGGGGTGCCCCCGGAGATCATGGGCATCGGCCCGAAGGAAGCGATCCCCAAGGCCGTGGAGGCCGCCGGCCTGTCCCTGTCGGACATCGGGCTGTTCGAGATCAACGAGGCCTTCGCCAGCCAGGCGGTCTACTGCGTCAACGAGCTGGGCATCGACCTCGAGATCGTCAACGTCAACGGCGGGGCCATCGCTTTGGGCCACCCGCTGGGCTGCACCGGGGCGAAGCTCACCGCCACCCTGCTGCACGAGATGAAGCGTCGCGGCACCCGGTTCGGCGTCGTCAGCATGTGCATCGGCGGCGGCATGGGCGCGGCGGCGGTGTTCGAGAACGAAGCCGCGAGCTGAGTCGGCGGACGGCGACGCCCCGGACCGGGGCGACCCTCCCATCCGCGGACCGGATCCTCCCCCCTGCCGGTCTACGGAGGAGAGAGTCGCCCCTGCGCCGCGTAGATCGCCAGCACCAGCACCTCGCGCATGCTCCCCCGCAGGCGCACCCAGGGGTGCGGCCGACTCCCGGCGGCGTCGACCCCCGGCAGGTAGCGGGCGAAGACGCGCCGGGCGCGGACGACGTGGTAGCTGTCGGTGACCACCACCACCCGCTGCACGGCGATCCCCTCCGCCCGCAGCAGCTCGGCGGCGAACCGGGCGTTCTCCTCGGTCGAGGTGGAGCGCTCCTCGAGGAGGAGGGCCGAGGGGGGCACCCCGAGCCGGGTGGCGACCTCCGCCGCCGCCCGGGCCTCGGACGGGGGATGACGGCCGACTCCGCCGGTCAGGACGATCCGGGGCGCGATCCCCTGGCGCCACAACTCCACGGCGTGGCGGGTCCGGCGGGCCAGGGCCGGAGTCGCCCGCCCATCGGGACCGACCCCGCAGCCGGCGACGATGATGGCGTCCGCCGGTCCGTCGTCGGGAGGGCGGGTGCCGAGGTGATCGAGCAGCGCGGCGAGGGCCAGCCAGGTCAGCAACGGGGTGACCAGGAGGAGGTGGGGGACACGAGCCATGCCCCCGCGCGATGCAAGCCTCGGGCCATCACTGGCCGATCCGGGGCTCCGGGTAGGCGCGGTCCGGGTCCAGGGGCTCGGCGTAGGGGCTCTCCCAGAGGTCCTCGAAGATCCCGTCCAGCCGCCGGGCGAAGGCCGGACCGTGCACGATGAGGCCCAGGTTGCGGCTCTTGTGGAAGTAGTCGCCGCCCCAGTTGCCCGTGCCGATCCAGGCATCCTCGCCGTCGACGGTCATGTACTTGCTGTGGATGACCCGGGCGTAGGGGATGAAGCCCGACGAGTGTTCGGGGATCGTCGCCAGCTTGATGGAGAAATTGGCGACCCGCTGCAGCTCCTGCAGCGTCCCGACCTGGGAGCGCCGGGTGCTCCAGTGCGACAGGAGCAGCTCGACCTGGACGCCGCGCGCCGCCGCCCGGCGCAGCGCCCGGTCGAGGGTGACGAACTCTCCGCCCCCCCACTGGCGGGTGCTGTAGGACAGCAACTGCACCCGGATCCGTCGCTGGGCTCCGTCGATCAGCTCGACCAGGGCCGGCAGGTCCCAGGTGTCGGGGTCCGGCAGCAGCCCGGTGGGGCTGGCCACCGGCCGCACCGTGCAGCGCTCCCCTTGAAACCGCACGTCGAAGGCCCCGTCCGGCTCGTCGCGCGGGGTGATGGACTCCCCGCCGCCCGCCAGGATCCAGTCCGCGGTGAAGATGTGCTCGAAGACGTCGACGACATCGGGGTGCTCGACGATCACCCCCAGTTCCTGGATGTGCTCGAGGCTGCGCCAGTCGAAGTTGTGGCTGCCCACGAGCACCGTGCGCCCGTCCACGATGATGGTCTTGGCGTGGACCACCCCGCCGGTCCGCTGCTCGAGGTCCAGCAGCCGCACCGTGATGCCGTCCACCGCATCGAGTCGGTCCAGCACCTGGGGGTAGGTGTCGTGGAACTTCCGGTCGGCGATGAACCGCACGACGACCCCCCGGCCCGCCGCCGCCTCCAGCGCCTCGATCACCGGCCCCAGTCGGCTGCCCGGCGCGTCGCTGGCGTAGAAGAACTCGAGGTCGATGCCGGTCCGGGCGTGGTTCACGGCGTCCAGCCAGACCTCGTAGGCTTCCGGCAGGTCGGCGTGGTCGAGCCCGGTCTCCACCGGCGCGGTCTCGTACAGCACCAGTCGATGCCGGGGCGCGCAGCCCACCAGGACGAGCAGCAGGAACAAGGCCAGCATGGCAGCTTCCTCGGCGGCCGGGGAGGGCGGGGTCGCAGGAGCGGGACGGGCCCTCCCCTGCTCTCCAG
>RFKJ01000264.1 GCA_003694325.1 Deltaproteobacteria bacterium | reverse complement strand
GCACCTGCCCGAGCAGTTCGTCGGGCCGGTGCTGAAGCTGTGCGAGGAGCGGCGCGGGACCCAGGTCGGCTTCGAGTACACCGGGCCGGGGCGGGTGCAGCTCACCTACGAGATCCCCTACGCCGAGGTCGTCTACGACTTCTTCGACAAGCTCAAGAGCTGCTCGCGCGGCTACGCCAGCATGGACTACGAGGTGGTGCGCTGGGAGCCCTCCGACCTGGTCAAGCTCGACGTGCTGGTCAACAAGGAGGTGGTGGACGCCCTCAGCATCATCATCCACCGCAGCCAGAGCTACACCAAGGGCCAGGCGGTGGCGCGGAAGCTCAAGGAGTACATCCCCCGGCAGATGTACGACGTGGCGATCCAGGCGGCCATCGGCAGCAAGGTCATCGCCCGGACGACGGTCAAGGCCATGCGCAAGGACGTCACCGCCAAGTGCTACGGCGGCGACATCTCGCGGAAGCGCAAGCTGCTCGAACGCCAGAAGGAAGGGAAGAAGCGCATGAAGGCGGTGGGGTCGGTCGAGATCCCGCAGAAGGCCTTCCTCGCCGTGCTGTCGGTGGATGACTGACCCTCCTCCCGGACCGCCGGCATGATCCGCTCCGCCCGCCTGGCCGCCGTCGCGCTGGGCCTGGGCTGCGTGCTGGTGCTGGGCCGGTGGTGGGTGTTCGACCTGTGCATCGTCTCCTCGGACACGATGCAGCCGGGGCTGTCGCGCGGCGACCTGCTCCTGTTGTCCCGGCGCTCGGTGCCGGTGCCCGGCGACGTGGTCCTGTTCGACCTGTCCGGTGACGGGCAGCGGACCCTGGGCCGGGTCGTGGCCGTGGGGGGCGAGCGGGTGGAGATCACGGGCGGGGAGGTGCGCGTCGACGGCCGCGCCCTGCGGGTCGGACCGGCGCGCCGAGCTGCGGTGCCCTGGGCGGGCGCGGTGGAGGAGGTGGAGGTGGTGGTCGAGGCGCGGGGCGACCGCCGCTGGGAGGTCGTCGACGACCACGGGCAGGCCGACCCGATCGTCGTCCCCGCGGAGGCGTACTACGTGCTGGCCGACCACCGGAGGGCCGGCCGGGATTCGAGGTCCTGGGGGCCCATCGAGGCGTCGCTGGTCACCGGGGTGCAGGTCGCAAGGCTGTGGCCGCCGGGGTGGCCGCGACGGTGGCAACGACGGTGAAATGCCCGAGGCGCCGCCATGCGGTAGAGTCGCGCCACCAGCCTGGAGAACCCGTGATGAAGGCCCGCTCTCGTTTCGCCGGAAGCCGGCGAGGTGATGCTCCCATCGGCGCCGTCAGCGCCATCCTGCTCGTCCTGCTCCTGCTCGGCGCATACGTGATCTACGCCTGGTTCCCCGGCTGGTGGGACTACATGGCGGTGCGGGAGATCGCGCAGACGACCGTGCGCGACTGGGGCAACCACGCCCAGAAGAAGCGGGCGGTGGCGCGATTCGAGGCCGAGCTGAAGCGCAAGGAGGTCTCGCTGGAGATCACCCCCGAGGTCTGCGACTTCATCGAGGAAGGCGACCAGTACGCCGTGAAGTGCGAGTGGACCCACTACGCCTACTACCCCGGCACCGACTACTACAAGGCATTCGACGCCTACGTCTATGCGACGGCCGACGACGTCGAGGCCCGCTACACGCCCCGGTAGCGTCCAGGCCATCGGCGCCGCCGGCGACCGGGAGCGGGCCCGCCCCCGGGGCCGCTCGCCGTGGGGCTCGATGTCGAGTGCTGCTCGCCCGCCTCGACGCTGGTAGGTTATCGCTGAGCGTCGCACCGCCGCGACGTCACCCGCCGGGTCGTCCGCCCGGCCGTTTCGCGCGGCGACCGTGGGCTGCGGACAGCGGCTGCTCGCCACGCTGCAGGCAGGCGCCGTGTGAATCGACCCACCCTTCCATCTTCCGTGAGAGGCTGCAGAAATGGATCGTGTCCCCATGACGCCGGAAGGCCACCGCGCCCTGGAGGCGGAACTGAAGCGGCACCTGGAGGAGTTGCGTCCCCAGATCGTCAAGGACATCGAGGAGGCGCGGGCCCACGGAGACATCAGCGAGAACTCGGAGTACGAGGACGCCAAGCACCGCCAGGCGCTGTGCGAGGGCCGGATCGCCGAGCTGAAGGGCAAGCTGGCACGGGCCGAGATCATCCGGATGGAGGACCTGGAACCCTCCGATCGGGTGGTCTTCGGGACCACGGTGGAGCTGGAGGACCAGGAGACCGAGGAGACGGTGCGCTACCGGATCGTCGGGGTGGACGAGGCCGACGTGTCCCGCGGCATGATCTCCTTCTCCAGCCCCATCGGGCGGGCGCTCATCGGGCGTTCCGTCGGCGACGAGGTGCAGGTCCGGACGCCGGGCGGCCTGCGCAGCTTCATCATCGTCGATGTCCACTACCAGTAGGGGCATCGACGTGGACTCGCTGGACGCCGCGGACGAATCGGCCGCCCGGGCCTGGGCCCGTCTCGCCGTGGTGCGGCGGACGCTGGAGTGGTACCGGGTCGACGACGACCGCCTGCGCCACGCCCGCTACGTGGGGACCAACTGCCGGCGGTTGCTGTTCCAGGCGGCGGAACTGGGCGACCTGGGCCCGCTGCCCGGGCGCCTGGACGGGCTGTTGACCGCCCTGGATGCCGCCGAGGACGTCGAGGGGCGCAGCGCGGTGCTGGTGGAGGCCTGCGCGGTCATCGACGCGCTCCTGCCGCTCTCCACCGCCGGGACGACGCTGTTGCCGGTGGAGCCCCAGGCCCGGCTGATCATTCCGCGGCGCCGCCGCCGGCGGGCCGCTCGTCCGGATGCCACCGCCGATGCCCCCGGCGGGGTGGATGCGACGGTGGCGGGTCCGGCGCCGACGCCCGACGGCGACCAGGACGGCGAACCGGTCGCCGCGGCGCCGCCGGGCGAATCGGTGGACACCGGAGCGGGGGCGACCCCGGCGATGCCCGCCACCGAGGGGGGGGCGGGTGCCGGGCCGGAGAACGACGACAGCGCGCCGGCGAGCGCGGCACCGGCCGACGGCGCCGATGCCGCCGGCGCGGGCCCGGTCGCCGATGTCCAGGCCGGAGACGAGACCGACGCCGAGGCGGCGGCGGCCCGGATCGAGGCAGAGCTGGCGGCGCTGTTCGCCGAGGCCCGGCAGGCTGCTGCCCGTCCGCCACGACGGGAGGGGCCGGCGGCCTCCCCCGACCGCCAGCGCCTGCCCTACCACCACGAAGAACGCGGCGGCCGGCCGCGGTCCGACCTGGAGGGGGTCGATCCGGCGGTCGTCGAGGCCCTCCGGGCGCAGGGAGTGGTCACGG
>RFKJ01000263.1 GCA_003694325.1 Deltaproteobacteria bacterium | reverse complement strand
TCCGTTCGTCGCCTTCTTCCAGCAATTCCGCTCGGTGAAGGCTCGGCCTTCCCCATTCCCCTCGCCCCGCTTGACTCGACCGGCCGCTTCATAGATGAACGGCTACGTGATCATCGCCGACACCGACGGCAACATCGTCTGGTACCAGGACCCGCGCGACGACACCGGCCGGACCGACGCCGTCATCGGCGGCCTTGGCCTGACGCGCCCCGACAAGCACATCCTGCTGTTGGACAGCAAGGACACGCTGCTCGAGTACAACCTGGATGGCGACGTCCTGCAGAAGCTGGAGCGGGACGCTGGGGACTTCGACGATGCGGACGGTGTGCGCCGCTTCGTGCATCACGATCTCAAGCGAGAGGGGGACCACACCTACGTCATCACCGCTCGCGAGTACGACTACACCGACGTCAACGACTGCGATGGCGACGGCGACGTGTCGGAAGCGCTCACCTACATCCTCGATGGCGTGATGGTCTTCGACCACACGACCGACCCGTGGACCCCGGTGCCCTCGCTGGAGTGGAGCTTGTCCGACATCTACGACCCGTCGGACTGCACGGGTCCGCAGCCACCATCCTGTTCGGCGACCCTGTGGTCTTCAGAGGGCATGACCGGCTGTGACTGGGCCCACGCCAACTCGATCTGGACGGACAGCGATGGCACCTGGCAGCTGTCCTTCAAGGACCAGGACAAGTTGATCAACGTGGACGAAGCGACCGGCGGGCTGGTGTGGGAGCTGGCCGGCGATGGCGTCAGCGGCGACCTGCTGCTCGACACGTCGGCCAGCATCGCCGACCCGGAATTCGACAACCAGCACCACGCCTGGCGTACGGCCACACCGAACCACATCATGCTCTACGACAACAACGTCACCGGTGCGGCGGACCCCCGGGCGCTGGAGCTGTCGCTGTCACCGGCCGCCGGTGTGTACGCGGTGATCGCGGATTGGCCGACGCCGCCGCTGGAACCGCGGGGAGACTGCAACAGCAAGGGCAGCGCCTTCGACATGCTGCCGTCGGGGCATGTCGTGGCCACCTGCGCACCGTCGGGCATCATCCGGGAGTTCGAGCCCGCAGGTGCGGAGGTCTGGAAGCTGACCTTGGGCTGTCCGGACACGACGTTGACACCCAGCGGCAACCTCTACCGGGCCATGCCCTTCAACTTCGGGCCATGACCATGCAGCGGTTCAGACCGGGCACGGCGGTGCTGTGGCTGCTGGCGGCGTGTGCTGGTGGCGACGGCAAGGGTGGAGACTCGGCGGGTCCTGGCGGCGACTCGGGCGTTCCCGCGGACGGGGGCAGTCCCGACGGTGGCGCTGACGGGGGCGGCTCCGACGGTGGGGGTGATGGCGGCGCCGCTCCGGTCGATGCCGACAAGGACGGCTACACCGACGATGTCGACTGCGACGACGCCGACCCGGCCGTGCACCCCGACGCGGTGGAGGTCTGCAACGGGATCGACGACGACTGCGATGGCGCCATCGACGATGCCGACACCGACCTGGTGGCCGACGACTGGTTCGGCGACGCCGATGGCGACGGCTACGGCAGCGTCGACGAGCGGGTCGTCGCCTGCGAACAGCCCGACGGGACCTACGCCGAGCCGCTGGATTGCGACGGGACCGACCCGACCATCCACCCCGGCGGAACAGAGGTCTGCAACACGCTGGACGACGACTGCGACGGCGCCGTGGACGAGGATGTGTGCGCGCCGATGCTGTCGGGGACGGTGTCGGCGTCGGTGTTGGAGGGGCGGGTGTTGGGGTTTGATGGCGCGGTGGTCGGCGTGTTTGGCGGAGTGGGGGGAGATACGAATGGGGACGGCGTGGACGATGTTCTGGCTGGGACATGGGATGAGGCTGACGAGCCGAGTCGATCGGGGCGTACCTTTGTGGTGCCAGGCCCCTTGACGTCGCCTGTGAATGCCGCCACCGTGGGCTCCGTGATCTATGGCACCATCGAGGAAGAGGCTGCGGGAATCCCATCTCCTGCCGGGGATGTGGACCATGACGGGTACGACGACATCCTGGTTCGGTTTCTTGAACATACGTACCTTGTTGAGGGTCCAGTCAGTTCGTTCGTGTCAGTTGAAGACGCAATGGCGTTCTTGCCGTCGGGCGACACGCCAATTGACCGGGCCTTTCCCCACGGCGTGGGCGACACCAACGGCGATGGCTACGGCGACGTGATGGTGGGCAACACCTGGGCATCCACCGGTGATACCTACACCAACGGTGAAGCATGGCTGTACCAGGGCCCGGTGACCGGCTTGCTGGGTATCGACGATGCGGACGCCACGCTGATCGGGCCGTTCAACGGATCGCAGCTCGGCTACATCATGGACGGGGCCGGTGACATGGACGGCGACGGCCTGGACGACGTGGCGGTGTCCGACCACTACTACGACGGTGACGGCGCAGTCTTCGTGCAGTATGCCCCGTTCGAAGGCGACATCGACCTCACGCACGACCGGGATGTCGGGATCTGGCACGAGCCGGGCCCGGGGTTTCGCGGGCTGTTCTCGTCTGGGGCGGACTTCGATGGCGATGGCTACCCCGACATCGTGGTCGGGTCGCCGGACGACGAAGTCAATGGCAAGGACTCCGGGGCGGCCTACCTGTTCTACGGTCCCCTCTACGGTGACCTGTCCAGTGCCGACGCCGACGTGACCATCGAGGGGCAGCGTGAGGGCGTGCTGGCCGGTGGAGCCATCGAGCTGTCCGATGACATGAACCTGGACGGCGCCGGCGAGCTGGCGGTGGCGGGTCGAGCCGCCGACGAACTCTACGCCGACGCATTCGGGGTCTACGTGTTCCATGGCCCGCTGACGGGCACCCTCAGCCTGGGGGACGCCGACCTGCTGGTGGTCCCCGCGACCGAGGATGGGGCCGATGGCCTGGTGGCCTGGACCTTCAGTCACGGAGACGTCACTGGCGACCATTACCCGGACCTGGTGTTCGGCAACCCGTACGAGACCCTCGGCGGCACCGCCAACGGCGTGATGTGGGTGGTGCCCGGGGGGCCCTGAACGCCGGCCAGTCGGGGCGTCACCCTCATGGGGACTCTCGACCCGTGGGGCGGGGGTGGCCACCGCGCCGCTTGCAACCCCCGCCACCCCGTGGCACGGTCGCGCCGCCGCGTGCCCCCCCCTGGCGAACCCGAGGAAGCCGATGCAGGCAGCCGCTCCGACCCACCCCATCACTCGCTGGTTGTCGCAGACCAACGCCCTGCTGTTCTCGATCTACACCATCGGCGCGGCGTTCTCGACCTACTTCTGCATGTACGCCTTCCGCAAGCCGTTCGCGGTCGGCACCTACCAGGGCTCGGTCCACCTGCCCCTGGTCGGCGACATCGACCAGAAGATCCTGTTCATCATCAGCCAGGTGCTGGGCTACTGCCTGTCCAAGTTCCTGGGCATCAAGGTGGTCAGCGAGATGAAGGGCGACAAGCGCGCGGTCGCGCTGGTCGGCGTCATCGGCTTCGCCTGGCTCACCCTGCTGTTCTTCGCGATCCTGCCCGGGCCGCTCAAGGCCATCGCCCTGTTCTTCAACGGCCTGCCGCTGGGCATGGTCTGGGGCCTGACCTTCGGCTTCCTGGAGGGGCGGCGCCTGACCGAGGTGCTCGGCGCGGGGCTGTCGGCGTCCTACATCGTGGCCAGCGGGGCGGTGAAGACGGTCGGCAAGTGGCTCATCGACGCCGGGCTCAGCGAATACTGGATGCCCTTTGCGGTGGGCGCCATCTTCTTCATCCCCCTGTGCGTGGTGGTGTACCTGCTGTCGCGCCTGCCTCCGCCGAGCAAGGAGGACGAGGCGCTGCGCACCAGGCGCGAGCCCATGGACGCCGCCGCCCGGAGGCGCTTCACCCTGACGTTCTTCCCGGGGCTGGCCTTCCTCACCGTGCTCTACGTGCTGCTGACCGCCTACCGCGACTTCCGGGACAACTTCGCCCGGGAGATCTGGGACGCCCTCGGCTACGCCGGGTCTCCCGAGATCATGACCACCAGCGAGATCCCCATCGCCATGGGCGTGCTGCTGGTACTCGCGCTGCTCATGGTCATCAAGAACAACCGCACCGCCCTGCTCGTGGTGCACGCGATCATGCTCGGCGGCACCGTGCTCATCGGGGCCAGCACCTGGGCCTGGCAGGCGGGGCTGATCCCGCCGGCTGCCTGGATGATCGCCGTCGGGCTGGGGCTCTACGTCGGCTACGTGCCCTACGGCTGCGTGCTGTTCGACCGGCTCATCGCCGCCGTCGGCGTGTCCGGTACCGCCGGCTTCATGATCTATGTCACGGACGCGTTCGGCTACCTGGGGTCCGTCGCCCTGCTGCTGTACAAGAACTTCGGCCAGTCGAACCTGTCCTGGCTGGACTTCTTCATCGGGTTTTCGTGGGTGACCTTCGCGGTGTGCACGGTCTGCTTCGTCGGGTCGATGCTCTACTTTGCGTGGAAGACGCGATAGCATTCCTCTACGAATCCCCCGCCTGATCCTCCCCGCCCTCCTGGCCATCGCCTGCCGCGACGGCAAGCCCGGCGGTGACAGTGGCAACGCCTCGGCCGATGGCGGCCAGGATGTCGACTGTCCGACACCGTCGACCTGGTATATCGACGCGGACGGTGACGGCTACGGGGCCGGCGATCCCGTGGGTGAGGGCTGCGTACGCCCCGACGGCCAGGTGGCCGACGACGATGACTGCGATGATGGTGACCCCGGCACCCCCGACGGCAGGCCCCAGGGGCGGGTCGACTTCTGGTCGGGGCCGGCGTCCGGGGATCTGTCCATGGATGACGCGGACAGCTTGGAGTACTCGGTGAGCGCCGAAATATCTTCTCCGGGGGCATGTCTCTGCTCCAGCCGGCGGCAGCAGGGGAAGACTGGACGCTCGCGGCGACACTCTGGCCGCGGGTCGCCGCCGACGAGGGGACGGAACATGCCGCGGTCGCCCTGGTGACGCCGGGGATGTTCACCGGTGCCGCGTCGCTGGACGATGGCATCACGATCGACACGACGGGCGGGGGGAGCGAGCTGGGCCTGCCCGGGGATGCTCGCGACGGTGGTACGGGGGTGAGCTGTGTGCTCCTGGTGGAGCCCCCGGCGTCCCGTGTTCTACGGCCGCTTCGTCATCTTCCGGGGGGAGGTCGCGGGGCGCTGATGGATGCCCTCATGGGCCCGGCGGTGCGGCGGTGGGCTCGGGCCCGTGCTTCCACGGCGGCCCGCGCGTGGGGGTTGAGGGTGACGACGAGCGTGTGATCGGGCAGGCCGACCGCGGGGCCGAGGCCGGACAGCAGCACGCCCGAGGCGACCGCCAGCGCCACGGCCCCGAGGCGCCGCCGCCGGTCGGAGCGGTGCTGCCACAGGGCAATGACGAGCAGCAGCGGAGAGGTCAGGGCCATCGCCAGCGCCCGGTACTGGTCGGACCAGATCAGCAGCAGCAGGCAGACGGCGGCGGCGGCGATACGGGCGCGGTCCGGGCGGTGGACGACGCCGATCAGCGCCGCGCCCCACCGCGGCAGGAAGGCGGTGCTGACGGCTTCCACGTTGCCGTTCCAGGCCTGTCCGAGGGTGTGGGGCATGAAGGCGTAGAGCGGTACGACGAGCACGGCGGCGAGCCGCCCGGCCCTGACGGCACGGCCAGGAACAGGCCGACCGGCAAGGCGCAGGCCGCCCCCGGCCAGGAAGAAGACCCGCCCGCCAGAGGTTAGGCGGCTGCTCCCCCCACCGCTCCAGGATGGACGACATGGCTGCTTCCGCCCTCCTCGCCCTCGGCCTGGTGCTCGCCGGCCCGGCCCGCGCCGCCGACGATGACCTCCAGAACCTCCTCGACAGCATCCCCGACATCGACAACGCCCAGGACGAGGTCGACGACACGGAAGCGGAACCGGATGTGCCGTTCATCACCTACGCCGAGCAGGTGCAGGCACGGATCCTCGCCGCCTGGAAGCCGAGTCGGGGCATCATCCGGAAGAACCCCTCCATCGTGACCCGGCTGGTGGTGAGCATCGACCGGTCCGGGGAGGTGACGGACATCAAGGCGCTGCAGCTCTCCGGCGACAAGAAGTACGACAAGAAGGCGGTCGACGCCATCAACGACGCCGGGACCCTGCCCCCGCCGCCCGCCAACCTGGTGGACCTGGCGGCCGAGGGGGTGATCGTGGAATTCTCCGGCAGGGACTGGCTTCGAGCGCACTGAGGTTCGACATGGGCGGCTGGGCAATCGGCCTGCTCTCGTTGCTCACCCTGGGGCCGGGCTGCAC
>RFKJ01000262.1 GCA_003694325.1 Deltaproteobacteria bacterium | reverse complement strand
GGTGACGTCGGCCAGCACCAGGGCGACCCGCGCGAAGGCGCCGGGCGGGCGCAGGGGCAGCGCCGTGACCGGTCGCTGCAGCCCGCAGGCCGGGCAGGTCACGGCGCCGTCGCCACCGGTCCGCCAGCGCTCCACCGCCCGGCCGAACTCCCGGGCCAGCGGCCGCCCGCACGCCGGGCAGGCCACCCGCACCCCACCGAGCTGGTTGGCGTAGAGGGTCCGCTGCCCGGGCAGGTCGACCCACAGGGTGGAGAAGCCCCCGGCGACGAGCTGGTCGGCCCGCGGCCCCGGCGGGTGGCGCAGCGGGCGCCGGGCAGGCGCCAGCCGGCCGTCGGCCACGAAGCCGTCCAGCAGCCCGGCCAGGCCGGCCACGGGCGGCGGCAGGTCGGGGTCCCCCGGCACGATGACCAGGTCGAGGATGTCGCGGGGAAGGGGCAGCTCAGCCTCCGGGGACCACGATTCGGGTCGGGGCGTCGTCGCCGGACCAGGCGCAGAGATCCACCGCGACGTCGCTGGCGCACAGCTCCTCGCCGTCGAGGGTCACGGTGCTGCCGTCGGCCAGCAGCACGCCGGTGGGGGAGCCGCCCGCGCCGACATCCGCCAGGAACAGCCCCCGGGCGTCGGTCACCAGGCTGCGCCCGTCGGGCAGGGTCAGCGCCTCGGGCGCGTCGGCCTCGCGGACCAGGACGAGGTCGCGGTGCCCCTCCCAGTCGACCAGCAGCGCCGCAACGCCCTCGTCCAGGTCCAGGCGCTCCACCTGCAACCGCCCCTCACCCGCGCCCGCCACCAGCCCCGGCCGGTACGGCGCGAGCACGGCGGCGAAGCCGGGGGCCACCGCGTCGACCTCGCCGTCCACGACCCCGTGGGCCCCGACGGCCCGCTCCAGGTCGAACTGGTGGACGTGGGGGGGCTCGCCCTCCACCAGGGGAGGCTCCACCAGGGCGAGGTCGGGCCGGGTGGCCGCGAGCACGACGTCGACCCCGGCGAGGTCCCGCTCCCAGGTCGCGCGGTCCGCGTCCACCGAGAAGCTGCCGCCGGCGTCGTAGCCGGCGTTGCCGGAGAGGCGCCACGAGAAGCGCCGGGCGCCATCCACCGCGCTCTCGGTCCGGTCCAACACCACCAGGTAGCGGTCCCGCGCCAGCAGCAGGCCGCGCTGGAAGTCGACGTCCTCGTAGCGCTGACGAGCCTCGGCGTAGGCCAGACCCGCCTCGCCGCCGGTCCCCGAGACGTAGGAGAGATCGAGGAAGGCGTCGGTGTCGCCCCAGTTGTAGAGCAGGCCCTTGTCGGGAGCCCCCTGCCCGTCGACAAGGATCACGTTGTGGCTGTCGGCGTCGGCGGTGACGGCGTTGTCGAGTTCGTCGGGCTTGTAGTAGCCGGGGTCGAGCAGCAGGTACTCGCCGTAGGCCATCAGGGAGAAGCTCAGCGAGTCGACGTGGTCGTGCAGGGTCTTGCGCACGCTGCCGTGCTCGGCGACCAGCAGGGCCCACAGGTCGTCGTCCCCCCACCCGGTGCGGAGGACGGCGTTGCCACCCTCGTCGCGGAAGGCATGGGTCCAGGACGGAGGCGCCGCCGCGGCCACCAGGTCCCGGTCCAGGCGGGCGAGGTGCTGGATCGAGAGGTCGTGGCTGCGGGTGGTGTCGGCCGGGTAGTCCACCGCCGCCAGCCAGTCCCAGACCCAGGCCGGGGCGTCGGCGCGCAGGTCGGCCGGAGCGTCGTCCTGGGACCGGACGGTCGCGGCGACCAGCGCCCCACCGTTCTGCTGGACGAGGTTGGCGTCGGCGAGCGGTGGCCGCAGCCCGCCCGGCAGGCGCAGGGCCAAGGACCAGCTCAGGGTCCGCTGGAACCAGGGGTCGCGCAGGGGGTTGTGCCAGCGCAGGGGGGCGCCGTCGATGCAGCCCGCCGTGGTGAACGGGTCCATGTCGATGCGGTTGCGGCAGTCCCAGGTCAGCTCGGTGCCCTCGACCACCGCGTTGTCCATGGCGACCAGGAAGCCGAGCACCGCCGAGAGGCCGAAGCCGTAGTAGAAGGGGCCCTCGGAGACGGCGCCGTCGGCCTGGACGTACTGGCCGTCGGGCCCGAGCAGCCAGCTCACCTCGCTGGCCGCCCAGCTCAGCCACTCCTCCGCCCGGTCGTCCCGCCCGATGAGCGCCAGGGCCGGCACCCCGACAGCCGCCGCCGTCCGCAACGGGTGGTTGTTCTGGGCCGGGGTCAGCATCTGCAGCCGCACGGCGTCGTCGGCGACGTAGGCGTCGAAGAACTTGCCGGTGATGGTCGCCAGCTTGTCGGCGAAGGCCGCTTCCTGGTCGGCGGTCAGCGCGCCCTGGGCGACCAGCAGGTCCCAGGCCGCGGTGTACCCGATGAGCGGCGCCGGCATGCGGATGTTGACGTCCCAGGTGGAATTGTTCTCGAAGTCGGTCTCCAGGCGGTCGAGGAAGTCGATCGCCTTGGCCGTCATCTCGGGGTCGTCGCGGAGCCAGCCCAGGAAGGCGGCGGCCTGGGCGGTCGTCCCGTTGGTGCCGTTGTTGTCGTGATCCCACTCGCCCTCGTCGTCCTCGAGGTAGTCCCGAGCGGCCCGCTCCTCGATCCGCGCCAGGATGGTCGCCCAGGGCTCGGCGCCGACCCGGTCGAGGATTGCGGCGCGATCGCGCTGCCGCACCGCGACGAAGGGATGGGGCACGTCGATGGAGGCATCCGACGTCGCCGAGACGCCACGGTCCGCGTCACCGACCCCGGTGTCGCCGCCCCCGACGCAGGCCAGCAGGAGGAGGAGGACGGCGTTCACGGGGCTCGCCTGTCGTCCAGGGTGGTGTCGGGCAGGCCGTCGGCGTCGGCCAGGAGCAGGATCACCGCGCCGATACCCAGCAGCAGGTCGTCGACCTGCCCCACGGCGAGGTAGTCCTCGTAGCTGCCGGGATTGGTGCCGAAGCTGGTCCCGGTCACCACCGGCCCGTCGTCGCCCTCCTCGATCATGCCCTCCACCCCGACGACGGCCGGGGCGACCACGGCCTGCAGGTCCGCCGGCAGCACCCCGGCGGTCGTGCCCCGGGCGATGGCCGCAGCCAGCAGCGCCGATCCCGACGTCTCCAGGTAGTTGTCGGGGTCGGGCCCACCCGGCGGCGACAGGACGGTGGGCCACAGGCCGCTGCCGTCCTGGGCGTCGGCCACCGCGCGGGCGTGGGCCTCGACAGCGTCGGCCAGCCAGTCCGGCGCGGCGTCCCCCAGGACGATGAGTCCGTCGACCCCGGTGGTGAGCACCCAGGAATTGCCCCGGTTCCAGTAGACGGCCTCGGCGGGGATGTTCTCGCCGGCCGCATCGTCCCAGGCGTGCCGGTAGAGCTGGTCGGCGGGATCGCGGCAGAGCCGGCTGACGAGGTCGTACTGCTCGACCCACCGGTCCGCCCAGCCGGGATCCCCGGTCGCGACGTACCGGGCCAGCATGTACTGGCCGATCATGAACTGGCTGTCGATCCACACCTGGTCGGGCACGCCGAAGGGCGCGGCGTCGGTCCAGTGCTCGATGGCGCCGTCTGCGGAGCGGGGCGCGGTGTCGAGGTAGGCGTCGGCGGCGTCGATGATCGGCTGCAGCGCGGGGTCGTCGAGGCGCGCGGCGATGATCGCCGGGCTCAGCGAATCGCTGCTGACGAACGGCGTGTCGCCGTCGGCGACGAGGGCCTGGACCTCGGGCAGCCAGTCGGTCATCCAGGTGGCGGCGTAGCGCGCCGCCGCCTCGTCACCGGTCACATCGGACAGGCGCAGCAGGCTGTAGACCCAGACCGTCTGCATCCAGTCATGGGGCTGGACATCCACCGGGTTGCGGTCCATTCCCCGCTCCGCCAGGTCCTGCGCCAGGGACAGCGTCTCCAGGTGCGGCAGCCAGCGGTCGGCACCGCGGTCACCCGAACCGCCCGTACAGGCCAGCAGGACGGAGAGCAACACCACGGCCCCGCTTCAGAGCTGCAGGGTGGACCCGGCAAAGACCAGGCCGTCGTCGCCGATGAAGTCCACCTGGGCCGTCATCGTGCCCGGATCCAGGGTCAGCCGGGCGCTGTTCCAGGTGCTGAACAGGAGCCGGTAGTGGGTCTGGTCGTTCTTCCACAGGTCGGCGGCGACGTTGGGCGTGCTGCCCGCCGGGCCGACGGCGACCTCCCACTGGTGGAGGCCCGGGCCGTCGCTGCCCGGGATCCCCACGGTGGCCACCATGCCGAAGTGGACGTCGCCGGCGATCCACAGCACCCCGCCGATGTCGTTGTCGTCGATGAAGGAGAGGATCTCCTCGCGCTGCTCGGGGAACCCCTGCCAGCGGTCGTCTGCGGCCGCCGTCCCGATGAAATCCGACATGTCGGTGATGGGGACGCTGGTCATGATGATCTTGAAGGCGGCGTCGCTGGCGGCGAGCCCCTCCTGCAGCCAGGTCATCTGTTCGGGGGAGATGTACTGGCCGATGTCGGCGTCGCGCTCGCTGCGGCTGTCCAGCACGAAGACATCGAGGACCCGACCCCAGTGGACCTGCCGCCAGATCCCGCCGGTGGGCCCGGTCGCCTGGGGCATGCTCTCCCGGAAGGCGGTGAGCGCCGCCTCGTAGCGGTCCGGGGTGATCTCGTCCCAGGTCCAGTTGTTGGCGACCTCGTGGTCGTCCCAGGTGGAGATGGTGGCCGTGCTGGCGTTGAGCTCGACCATGCCCTCGGTCGTCATCACCGGGTCCCAGTCGGCCCGGTACTCCTCCAGCGTGGTGGCGTCGGCGTAGACCATGTCGCCGAGGAACAGGAAGGCGTCGAGGTCCTCGGTGGCGATGGCGCGCATGTTGGGCCAGGGCTCGTTGCCACCGAGGCAGCTCGTCGCCCCGAGCGTCAGCTTGCGGAACCCGGTGTCGTCGAGGCCCGTGCGGAACCGGCCGACCGCCGAGCGGGAGGCCCCGGCGTCGGGATCGCCCGCGTAGAAGGCGTAGTTGTAGGCGGTGTCCGGCGCGAGTCCGGTCAACTCGACCCGCAAGCTGCGCAGCGCCGGATCCCGGGTCGCCGCCTGGCGGGCGACCTCGGTCCAGCCGTCGCCATCGGCCTGCATGACCACCACCGTGGCCTGCTCGAGATCCGAACGGGCCATCAGGATGACGCGGTCGCTCTCGGGATCTCCGGCCTGCGGGCCGGCGGGGAAGGAGACGGTGTCCACGTCCCCGGGGGCCTCCCACCGCGCGGGCTCGGGCGGGCGCTCGGGGGCCGGCTGCGAGCCCGCTTCGCCGCTGTCGACGAGGGAAGCCGTGTCGGCGGCCCGGTCGGTGCAGCCGAACAGCAGGAAGAACACCAGGAGCATGGTCACCCCTCCGGTCGCTTGAGGGTATCGCCCGGCTCGACGCCGGCCTTGATCTCGACCCAGATCCCGTCGGAGATCCCCAGCTCCACGTCGCTGCGGGCGAAGCCCCCCTGGCCATCGGCCCGCTCGACGTAGGGCCGGTCACCGTCGAACTGCAGCAGCGCCTCGGGGATCGCCAGCACCCCGTCGGCCCGCTCCAGCACGATGTCGGCGTTGGCGCTGCTGCCGGCCCGCAGGAACACGTCCTCCGGTCGGGTCAGGGCGGCGCGGATCTCGAACTGGACCGCCCCCTGGTCCAGCTCGCCCTTCACCGCGATGTGTTCGAGGGTCCCCGCGAAGACCTGCCCCGGAAAGGCCGCGACCGAGATGTCCAGCGGCATCCCCACCTGGATCCGGCCCACCTCGCTCTCGTCGACCCGCCCCTGGAAGATGAGGTCGGTCATGTCGGCCACCGAGGCGATGGTCGTCCCCTCGTTGAATGTGTTGCTCTCGATGACCGACTGCCCCACCTCGACCGGCAGCCACAACACCATGCCCGGCACCGTCGACCGGACCTCGGTGCTGGCGCCGGCCGCCCCCCGGCTGGCGCCTTCGCGGACGATCTGCAGGTCGACGCGGGCGGCGTCGAGCTCGGCCCGGCGCATGGCGTGGGTGGACCGCAGCCGCTCCAGCTCGGCGGCCCCGATGGCCCCGTCCCGGGCCAGCTTCTCGCCCCGCTCCAGCTCGCGGCGGGCGTCGGCCAGCGCCAGCTCGGCGGTCCGCACCCGGGCCTGTGCCGAGGCCAGGCGAGCGGCGTCGGGCACCACCCGGATCTCGGCGAGCAGGTCGCCGGCGTCGACGACATCGCCGGTCTCGACGTGGATCGCCGACAGCACCCCGCTGACCCGGGCCTTGATCTCGACCTCGTTGCGAGGCACCACCGCGCCGGTGGCGACGGTCTTGCGGACGATGTCTCGGACCTCGGGCGTGGCTGTCTGGATGACCACCGCGGGCCCACGGGCCCGCTCCCACAGGAAGAACACCGTGACCAGGAAGGCCACGGCGACGACCGCGACAGCGATGAGGGGGCCGAGACGACGCACGAGGGCCCCGCTATCCCGCCGCCCCGCCGGCCGCCCC
>RFKJ01000261.1 GCA_003694325.1 Deltaproteobacteria bacterium | reverse complement strand
GTCTTGACGGGGGGGCTATCACTCGATACCAGCGAGCCGCTGAAAATGAAAATCGTTTTCATATGAGCCCTGGAAACGCTTCCATCCCCCAAGGAGCCCGATTCCCATGACCATCCCCCTTCTCGCCGCCATCATCGCATCCCTCGCCACGCCCGCCCAGGCCAACGAGCGGCGGTTCACCTACACCTACGAGTCGCTCACGATGCCCCGGGGGGTGCGCGAGATCGAGCCGTGGACCACCTTCATCCTGCCCCATCACGAGGGGGAAGGGCTGACCATGCAGCAGCGCATGGAGCTGGAGGTCGGCCTGACCGACAAGCTGCTGACCGCCTTCTACATCAACTGGAGCGCGGATCCATCGGGCAGTCGCTTCGATGGCGTCAGCTCCGAGTGGAAGCTCAACCTGCGGTCGCGGGCGACCCAGGCCGTCGGCATGGCGCTGTACGGGGAGGTCGGCGTCGGTCCGACCGAGACCGAGCTGGAGGCCAAGCTGCTGCTCGACGAGGAATGGGGCGGGCTGGTCGTCGCCTACAACCTCGTGGGCGAGCTGGAGTGGGAGCGGGAGGAGGAGATCGATGCCGCCGGTGCGGTCGAGGTCGAGCACGAACGGGAGATCGTCGTCGAGAACCTCCTCGCCGCCTCCTACAAGGTGGACGCCGTGCACTTCGGCGCCGAGGTGATCCAGAAGAACGAGTGGAAGGAGGACGAGACTGAGATGAAGCTGTCGGCCGGGCCGGCACTGGGCTGGGTCGGCCCGGGCCTGTGGGCCACCGCCACCGTCCCCGTCACCTTCCTGGAGCTGGTCGACGGCGAGGCCGAGGTCGAGCCGGCCGTGGCGGTGCGGCTCATCGCCGGGCTGGACTTCTGATGCTGTCCCTGCTGCTTTGCCTGCTCGCCCTGGTCGGCGGAGCGCGCGCCCAGCAGTTCTGGACCCCCGATGCGCTGCTGGCCGACATGTTCCCGACAGCCGATCGCTTCGAGCCGATCGAGGTCCACGTCGACGCCAGCCAGGCCCGCGAGCTGCGCAGGCGCACCGGGGCGGACATCTCGGCCGGGACCTGGCGCTTCCAGGCAGCCTGGGCCGGCTCGACCCTGCTCGGAACCGTGCTGTTCGACCAGCAGAAGGGCCAGCACGAACCCATCGACTTCGCCGTGCAGTTCTCCCCCGACCGGGTGGTCGTCCGCCAGGAGGTGGTGACCTACCGGGAGAAGTACGGCGACGGCGTGCGCGACCCGCGGTTCCGCCGGCAGTTCGTCGGCAAGACCGCCGACGACCCCCTGGTGGCCGGCAAGGACATCATCATCGTGTCGGGCGCGACCTACTCGTCGCGGGCGATGGCCATCGGGGTCAAGCGGGCGCTGGTGCTGGCGGAGTTGTTGCCACCTCTCGGGGGGGTGGCCGACGGGGAAGCGGGTGAGTGAACCCGGGTGAGGGGGGGCGCTCCGGTGTGCTACACCTGCCCGCCCTGGTGAGGAGCCCGACGTGCGCGAATACCGGCAACGGAGCGGCAGCCTGTCCCGTCTTCCCCGCGGCGGGCGGTTGCTGTACCTGTCCTTCCTCGGCATGGTACTGCTCGGCTTCGTCAGCGCCGTGGCCCTGTACTGGGACGGTCTCGGGCTGAGTCTCGACCAGGCGGCCACCCACTACCTGGGCAACGCCGACGATCCCGCCGCCACCGAGTTCATCATCGAGAAGTCGCCGCGCGAGTTGCTGGAGGTCAGCCACTTCCACCTGTTCACCATGCCGGTGATCCTGCTGGTGCTGGCTCACCTGTTCCTGCTGGCTCGCGGGGGGCGCTGGAAGGGCGGGGTGGTGGCGGTGGCGGTGGTTTCGACCCTGCTCCACGTGGCGGGCCCCTGGTGCATCCACCTGGGGGGAGCGGGGATGGCCTGGGTGATGCCGGCCTCGGGGCTGCCGATGGTGGCCAGCTACCTGTGGATGGCCTTGTGGCCGGTGCCGGAGCTGCTTGCACCGGGAGATTGACGAGGAGGGAGCGACGGGGGAGCACGGCGGGCTTGCGTCGGTGGAGTTGATTCGATATTCGCCGAACGACGAAATGGAGGTCTCGTGGCAGACGACTGCTGCTCCCAACCCACCACGCCGTTTGTCGCGCGTCCCGCCGAAGACGAAGCGCTCGCCGCCCTCTGCAAGGCGCTCGGTCACCCCCACCGGGTGCACATCCTTCGCTTCCTGCTGGCCCAGGACGGCTGTGTCGCCGGCGAGATCGCCGACCAGCTCCCCATCGCGGCCTCCACCGTCAGCCGACACCTGTCGATCCTCAAGGAAGCCGGCCTCGTCAAGGGCGAGGTGGACGGCCCCCGCCGCTGCTACTGCGCCGATCGCGACGCCCTCGCCAACCTCCAGTCCCTCCTGGAGGCGATGTGAGCACCTCGAAAGGGCTCTCCTTCCTCGACCGCTACCTGACGCTGTGGATCCTGCTGGCCATCGCCGCCGGCATCGGTGCCGGCAAGCTGTTCCCCGGCCTGCCGGCATGGCTGGACACCATGAGCGTGGGGACGACGTCGATTCCCATCGCCATCGGGCTCATCGTCATGATGTACCCGCCGCTGGCCAAGGTCCGCTACGAGGAGCTGGGGCAGGTGTTCCGCGACGTCCGCATCCTGGGACTGTCGCTGGTGCAGAACTGGGTCGTCGGGCCGCTGCTCATGTTCGGCCTGGCCGTCACGCTGCTGGCGGACATGCCGGAGTTCCGGACGGGCATCATCCTGATCGGCCTGGCGCGGTGCATCGCCATGGTCATCGTCTGGAACGATCTGGCCCGGGGCGACCCGGACTACTGCGCGGGCCTCGTGGCCTTCAATTCGATCTTCCAGATCCTGTTCTTCTCGGTCTACGCCTGGATCTTCCTGACGGTGCTGCCGGAGTGGCTGGGCATGGAGGGCGTCGCCGTCGACATCACCATGGGCGAGATTGCGCGCAGCGTGGCGATCTACCTGGGTATCCCCTTCGCTGGCGGCCTGTTGACCCGCCTCACCCTGCGGCGGGCGAAGGGCGATGACTGGTACCGCACCCGGTTCATCCCCAGGATCAGCCCGCTGACGCTCATCGCCCTGCTGTTCACCATCATCGTGATGTTCTCGCTGCAGGGGGAGCGGATCATCGCCCAGCCCTTCGACGTGCTGCGCATCGCCCTGCCGCTCGTCCTCTACTTCGGCATCATGTTCGGCGTGTCGATGTTCATGGGTCGGGTGGTCGGGGCGACCTACGACAAGGCCGCCGCCCTGTCGTTCACCGCTGCGTCCAACAACTTCGAGCTGGCCATCGCCGTGGCCGTCGCGACCTTCGGCATGAGCCACGGAGCCGCGCTGGCCGCCGTCGTCGGACCCCTGGTCGAGGTGCCGGTGCTGCTGGCCCTGGTCAACGTCGCCCTGTGGATCCGCGGTCGCTTCTTCTCCGCACCCACCACCGCCTGAACGCCGGGAGACCCCGTGTCCATCGACAGCGTGCTGTTCCTCTGCGTCGCGAACTCGGCCCGCAGCCAGATGGCCGAAGCCCTGGCCCGGCGGCGGTTCGGCGACGCGGTGCGCGTCCAGTCCGCCGGCAGCGCCCCGACCCGGGTCAACCCCTACGCCCTGCGCGCGCTGGCCGAGGTCGGCATCGACGCCAGCGGCCAGCACAGCAAGTCGGTCGACACCATCGACCCCGACGGCGTGGACCTGGTCATCACGCTGTGCGCCGAGGAGGAGTGCCCGGTGTTCCTGGGTCGGGCGGAGCGGCGGAGCTGGGCGATGCCCGACCCCGATCGCAAGGACGAAGCGCTGACCGACGAGGAGCGCCTGGCCCACTTCCGCACCGCGCGGGACGCCATCGCCGCGCGAATCGAGGCGCTGGCGGCCGAGCTGGGCCTGGGGGAGCCGGCGGGATGACGGAGCCGGGACGGATGACGGAGCCGGGAGGGATGACGGAGCCGGGAGGGATGACGGAGCCCCGACCCTGCATGTTGCAGGCCTGGGCCGAGCATGAAGCCGAGCTGCACGCCTTCCTGCGGGCGCGCTGTGGCGATGAACAGCTCGCCGAGGACCTGCTGCAGGATGTCTTCCTCAAGGCCCTGCGCCAGGGGGACCGGTTCTGCGAGGTCCGGCAGGCGCGGGCGTGGCTGTATCGGGTCGCCCGCAACGCCCTGGTCGATCGACACCGGGTGACCCGGCCCCACGAGGTACTCGGCGAGCCCGCCGCGCCGGAGATGGAGGACCCGCCGCCGGTGCTCGACCTGCTCGACTGCCTGCCGCGGGCGTTGGAAGCGCTGTCGGAGGCCGACGCCGACATCATCCGCCGCTGCGACCTGGAGGGCATGAGCCAGGCCGACTACGCCCGGCAGCACGGGCTGTCGCTGCCGGGCGCGCGGTCGCGCATCCAGCGGGCGCGACGTCGGCTCAAGGCACAGCTCACCCGGGCCTGCCAGGTCCGGTTCGACGAGTCGGGGCAGGTGTGCTGCGTGGAAGGGCCCACGGATTGAGGCCCACGGATTGAGGCCCACGGTAGCGGGCGGGCGGCGGTCGTCGTCCGGGCGCGTCCGGAGATGCCGGTCCGGAAATCATCGAAAAACGGGTGCATCGGTTGGCGGGGTCCGTCGTCTACCCGATCCTCTCCCCCGGATCCCGTGGGCCCGGGGCGACCCCTTCCCTTTCGGGTGTCGAGGTGATCCATGTCGGCGCTGATCCTGCCGCTGCAACGCCTGCACCGCCGCCACCCCCTGGTGCTGGTGGCGGTGGCGGCGGTGGTCTGGGTGCTGGTCTACCGCCAGCTCGAACCGCTGTCCTACACCCTCGTGGGGCTGCTCCCCCTTGCACCGGACAGCCACCTCGCCAGCACCCTGCAGTTCTTCCTGTACGACACGCCCAAGGTCCTGCTGCTGCTCACCGGCATCGTGTTCGCCATGGGGATCGTCCAGACCTTCGTGTCGGCCGAGCGCACCCGCGACCTGCTGGCCGGCCGGCGGCTGGGGGTGGGCAACGGGCTGGCGGCGGCGCTGGGCATCGTCACGCCCTTCTGTTCCTGCTCGGCGGTGCCCCTGTTCATCGGGTTCCTGCAGGCTGGCGTGCCACTGGGGGTGACCTTCTCCTTCCTCATCGCCGCACCGATGGTCAACGAGGTGGCGCTGGGGATGCTGCTGGCCCTGTTCGGCCTGCGGATCGCCGCGCTCTACCTGGCGCTCGGGCTGCTGGTGGCCATCGTCGCCGGGTTCGTCATCGGCGCCATGGGGCTCGAGGGCTGGCTCGAGGACTGGGTTCGGGAGCTGCAGACCGCGCCGCCTCCCCGCGCCTCCCTCGCCGAGCTGTCCTGGGCCGAGCGGGTGGACCGTGGCCTCGAGCACGTCGGCGAGATCGTCGGCAGGGTCTGGCCCTACATCGTCGGTGGCGTCGCCCTGGGCGGGCTGATCCACGGCTTCGTCCCCGAGGACATGATGGCATCCATCATGGGCCGCGCCGCCTGGTGGTCGGTGCCGGTGGCGGTGCTCCTGGGAGTGCCGATGTACACCAACGCCGCCGGCGTGATCCCCATCGTCCAGGCGCTGCTGGCCAAGGGCGCCGCCCTGGGCACGGTGCTGGCGTTCATGATGAGCGTCATCGCCCTGTCGGCCCCCGAGATGATCATCCTGCGCAAGGTGCTCAAGCCCCAGCTCATCGCGGTCTTCGTCGGCGTCGTCGCCAGCGGCATCCTGGCGGTCGGCTTCATCTTCAACCTGGTGCTGTGACGCACCGCCACCTGCCCCGTGCAGAGGAGCCCCCCATGAAGAACGTCAAGGTGCTCGGCAGCGGCTGCAAGAACTGCCGCACGACCATCGCCCTCATCGAGCAGCGCGCCGCTGCGCTGGGGGCCGAGATCGAGCTGGAGAAGGTCGAGGACATGGCCGACATCGTGTCCTATGGCGTGATGTCCACGCCCGGCGTGGTCGTGGACGGAGAGGTCGTCCACGCCGGGGGTGTGCCCAAGGCGGAGGCCATCGACGCCTGGCTGCGCTGAGTGGCCGGTCCCGCCGGGATCGGATTAGCCCTGGCGGGTGAGCGCCGCGACAAGCCGGACGGTGGGGACCTTTCCGGCGGCGTGGGCCGCGCGGGCGGCCGCGTCGCCGGACCCGGTCGCCGGCGAGCCGGTGGTGCTCATCGACGACCGCGACGGCAGCCGCTTTCGGCGTGACGAGCTGGACC
>RFKJ01000260.1 GCA_003694325.1 Deltaproteobacteria bacterium | reverse complement strand
CGGCTATTCGCAGAACGGGCCGGCGTAGCGGAAGCCGTTGTTGTCCTCGCGGCACTCGGCGACCGCCCCCCCGGCACCGTCATCGTCGGCGAACACCCACACCGCCGTCGCCCCCACCAGGTCGGCGGCGTCGACTTCGAAGACCCGGGCCTCGCTCGACCACCCGCTCACCAGGGTCGCCGGCACCAGGGTGGCATCGAGGGGCACGAGGTCCGATTCGAACTCGGCGTACAGGCTCAGGGTCGTGTCGGTGGTGACGTCCTCGGTCCCCCGGTTGGTCTCCCGGGCGGTCACCCAGACGACACCCTCGTCGCAGTCGTCGGTGCAGACCTCGAGCACCTCGGCCTGCAGGTCGAGCTGGGGCAGGGCCCCATCCAGCGCGATGGCCGAGTGCCAGGTGTTGTGGGTCGTAAACGCCGGTACGGCGGTCACGGGCACCGACAGGTCGTCGTTGATGTTGTTGATGCTGTAGGCGTGCTGGTTCCAGACCTGTCGCACCGGCGCCCAGGAGTCGTCGGCATCCCCGAAGGCGGTGACGGCGTAGCTCATGCCGTTGTGGCAGACGAGGATCTCGGCGTGGCCGTCGGCGTCGACATCGGCCACCGTCGGGTAGTCGAACATCGTGCCGCTGGTGTGATCGCTGTCGTAGAACTTGATGCGCCCGGTGCTTCCCTCGAAGGCGATCATCTCGACCTCGTCGATGTAGACCACCTCGGGGATCCCGTCGCCCTCGAAGTCGAAGATCGACGCCCCCGACGCCCCGCTCTTGTCGGTGATCGACGCCCTCCACAGCTCGGTGCCGTCGTGGTTCAGGACCACCAGGCGGTTGCCGCCGGCGGTGACGATCTCGGGGTAGCCGTCATCGTCGAGGTCACCGATGGCCGGCGTGGCCAGGATGTTGGCCGAGGGGATCTCGGTCGGTCCCCAGATGATGCTGCCGTCGGTGTCCACCGCCCGGATGGTGTTGTAGCTGATGGCGACGATCTCGCCCTCGGGGTCGTCGTCGAGGTTGGCGACGCCGATCATGGCGTCTTCCTGGGAGTCGTCGTGCCACAGGGTGTTGCCATCCAGGTCGTACCGGGCATCCCCCACGATGACCTCCTCGGTGCCGTCGAGATCGAGGTCGACCACCGCCGGGACGCTGGACTCCGAGATACCCAGGGCCTGTCCGTAGGAGCCCCGGCCGTACTGCCCCTCCCCCCGGGTGTCGCCGCTGATGGTCAGGATGACCCGTCCCACCACGATCTCGGCGGTGCCGTCGTGGTTCATGTCGCTGATCACCGGTGCGGTGGCCCAGTCGAAGCTCGCCCCGGTGAAGTGTTCACTCTCCCAGGTCTCGGTGCCGTCATCCTCGAACCGGACGGCGGCGTACTCGCCCTCACCGAGCAGGGCGGACTGGTACTCGCGGACCGCGATGATCTCGCCCTTGCCGTCGTGGTCGATGTCCGCCACCGCCGGGGGGGAACCGTAGGCGAAGTTGTCGGTGCTGGTCTGCCAGAGCGTGACCCCGGTCCTGCCGTCCAGCACGGTCAGCCAGCCCTTCGTCCCCAGGAGGTTGATCAGGGTGAGGATGACCTCGGGGTTGCCGTCGGCATCGAGATCGGCCACCAGCGGCTGCGACAGGCAGCCATAGCCCGAGCCACCGACCCACTCCTCGATGGGCGTGAACCCGCCCTCGGGTTCGGTCGGGCAGCCGTCGTCGGTCCCCACCCGCTCGGCGGGGAACAGCTCGGGGTCACAAGCGCCTTCCGGACCGTCGCCCGGGGTTCCACCGGTGTCGTCCCCGCCGTCCCCGCCGTTGTTGCCGTCCCCGTCGCCGGACAGCTTGTAGTCGGAACAGGCCGAGATCAGGATGCTGAGGATGAGGATCCGCTTCACGCGTTTCTCCGGGTGCCGGGCGCGTTGTAGCACCTTCCGGCGCCGAGGGGATAGCTCCGAGCCGTGCAACCCGGACCCTCCGCGCCCCGGCCGCCCGGCAGGCGGCGACAGGATACCCCGCGGGCCCGGCCCCCGCGGGATGCCCCACCCCGGCTGTGGCCGCCGGTCGTGGCGGTGGTGCTGGCCGAGGTCGTGGCGGTCGGGCTGGACCTGTGGCTCGGCGGCTACGACCTCGTCTCGACCGAGGAGCGGTTCAACGCCGCTGCGGGCCTGCAGGCGGCCTGCGGCCACCTCGACGACCTGCGGGCCCTCCGCTACCGCCCCTTCTGTGGCGGGTGTACCGCCGAAGCGCTGCTGGCGGTCCCGCTGTTCCGGTCGCTGGGCCCCACGGTGCTGGCCTGGAAGCTCATCCCGGCGGGATTCCACCTCCTGGTGGCCGCGAGCGCGACCTGGTTGGCCGGCCGGGCCGCCGGCCGGCGGGCCGCCATCGCCTCGGGGGGGCTGGTGCTGGCTTCACCGGCGGCCTGGCGGGCCATGTCGCTGACCGGGTTCGGCAACCACGCCGAGGTCATGGGGCTGGTCCTGCTCGCGGGGGCGTTGCTCGTCGGGGGGCTGGACGCGAGGCGCCGAGTGGCCGGCGGACTGCTGGTCCTGGCCGGGGGGGCGGTGGCCGGGCTGGCGACCTGGTTCTGCTACACCGCGGCCGCGGGGCTGGTGGCCACCGGGCTGACGGCGCTGATCGCCCGGCCGCGACGCGGCTGGTGGGTGCTCCCCGGCATCGCCGCGGGTCTCGCCCCGCTCTGGTGGGAATTCCAGGCCTGGCCGGGGGCGCGGACCACCGCCCAGGTGCGACTCGCCGGCCCCAGCCTGGCGCCGCCGGCCGACCTGTGGCGCTGGTTCATCGGTGACCTGTTCTCGGGCAGCCTGTGGCCCCAGCTCGAACCCGGGCTGGTCGGCGGGGCGTGGTGGCTGCTGCTGGTCGGCCTGGCGATCACCGGCCTCGCCGGTGCTGCGCGCCGGTCCATCGCCGGCCGATGGCTGAGCTTTACGATGTTCGGCCTCGCCGTGGCGATGGCCCTGCGACACGACCTGTGGGACGACAACCCCCCGCTGCTCGGCTTCGATCCGTTCAACTTCCGCTACCGGGTGCCGCTCCTCGTCCTCCTGGTCCCGGCCGCCGCCACGGTGGCCGGCCGAGGTGGCCGCGCGGCCGCCGTCGCGTTGTCGGCGCTGGTGCTCCCCGGGCTGGGGCTGCGCCTCGTCGGCTGGTCGGGTCCGCCCGCCGATCTCCACCGGAGCGTGGTGATCGTCGCCGACCGCCCCGACGTGACCGTCCCGGAGGGCGAGCCGCCACGTCGCCTCGCCCGGGCGCTCGGTCGGCCCCAGGACCTGCAGGCCGCCCTGGCCTTCCTCCGTAGTCACGCCGATCCCCTGCCCCAATGCCGAGCCGATCACGTCGCCGAGCTGGGTCGCCGGGCGGCCCTGGCCACCCTTCGGGGACACGGCCCCGAGGTCCGCGAGGTGCTGCGGGCTGCCCTGGCCGAGGGCGCAACCATCGACGACCTGGTGGCCGGGCTGGAGTCCGCCCGGATCCACGACAAGGTGGATCCCGCCGAGCTGGACCCGATACTGGCAGAGGTCTCGCCCGACCTCTCCGCCGCCTGGCGTGTCGCCCGGAACGCTCCCGACTCCCCCTGACCCGCCTGCACCCGGATCCCTCACCGTCCCCCGCCGAGCCCGCCGTCATCCCCGCCCGGTTCCGCCCGACCGGGGGCCTCGGCCCCCCGACCGGACGACTGCCGGGATTCACCTCTCTCCCGGAACCCGCATGGACCTGCGCCTCGTGATGTCCGCGTTCGCCGCCATCTTCATCGCCGAGCTGGGCGACAAGACCCAGCTCGCCACCATGGCCATGGCCGGCACGGCCGAGTCGAAGCTGTCGATCTTCTGTGGAGCCGCCCTGGCCCTGGTGGCCACCTCCGCGCTGGGAGTCCTGGTCGGCGGAGCCCTGTCCCGCACCGTCCCGGAGCTGTGGATGAACCGGGGAGCCGGCGTCATGTTCATCGTGATCGGGCTGTTCTACCTGTTCGGCCGGTAGCCGCCGTCCATCCGAGCCGGGGCAGGCCGCCGGGGGATGGAGTGGACAAAGCCGGATTGCCGTGCGACGATCCGCCGCGCTCGGCATCCGGACCCTACCCCCACCTCCAAGGAACCCCCATGAACAGCCACGACCTCGCTCGCCTTGCCCTCGCCGGACTCGTCGGCGCCACCTTCACCGCCGCCGACGCCAAGGCCGGCGACGCCCCCCACGCCGACGCCGGCACCGCCGCGACCGGCACCGAGAACCCCGCCGATCGGGTGCTGCACGACTGTGCCGGCATGAACGACTGCAAGGGCCTCGGCGGTTGCAAGGTCACCGCCGAGAAGTCCGCCGCCCTCGCCGCCAAGGCCGGCGTCCCCGATCCGGGCCCCCACGACTGCGCCGGCATGAACGCCTGCAAGGGCCTGGGTGGCTGCAAGGTCACGGCGGAGAAGTACAAGAAGCTGGAAGCCAAGGCCCTCGCCGCGCTCTGAGCGCACGGTGGCCGACCCCAAGCACCCGTCCCGCCCGGGCCCCGACCTCGGGGTCGGGCTGGGGCTGCGCGTGCCGCACCTGCGGCACATCCTCACCCACCACCCCGACGTCGACTTCTTCGAGATCATCTCGGAGAACTTCATGGTCGAGGGCGGGCCGCCGCTGCGCAACCTCGACGCCATCCTGGAGCGCTACCGGGTGGTCCTGCACGGGGTGTCCATGGGGCTCGGGTCGGCCGGGCCGCTGGATCGGGACCACCTGTCCCGGCTGGTCGCGCTGGCCCGCCGGACGAAGACGCCGTGGGTGAGCGAGCATTTGTGCTGGACGAAGCACGGCAACGCCCACCTCCATGATCTGCTGCCGCTGCCCTACACCGACGCCGTGGCCGCCTTCATCGCCGACAAGGCGGCCTTCGTGCAGGACAGCCTGGGCCTGCCCTTCGCCATCGAGAACCTGTCCAGCTACGTCGGGTTCTCACAGTCACAGATGCCAGAGTGGGAGTTCTACCGGCAAGTGGTCGAACGGGCCGACTGCTTCATGATGCTGGACGTCAACAACGTCTTCGTCTCCAGCGTCAACCACGGCTTCGACCCGTGGGACTACCTCGCCGCCATCCCCTGGGACCGGGTGATCCAGGTCCACGTCGCCGGACACACGGTGCGGCCGGACGGCACGCTGCTGGACACCCACGACCACCCCGTCCGCCCCGAGGTCTGGGAGCTGTACCGCCACGCCAGCGAACAGACCGGCGGCGTGAGCACGATCCTGGAGTGGGACGACCACTTCCTGCCCTTCCCGGACACGCTGGCGGAAGCGGTGAAGGCCCGCGCCTACCGGCCGGTCCCGGATCCGGACCGGTCGACGCCGAGGGTGCAGCCGGGCGAGCGCCCGGAACCCGCCGGGCCCGCCGACCTTCGCACCCAGCAGGCCGGCTTCGCCGCCAGCATCACAACGCCCTTGCAGATCGACGACGACGGCTACAGCTACAACGCCGACCGCTACGATCCCGACACCGTCGCCAGCATGCTGCCGGGGCCGACGCTTGCGCCGGTGGACCGGCTCTCCATCTACAACCAGCAGTACTGGTTCCGGCTGCTGACCATCGCCCAGGACGAGCTGCCCCTCACCCGGCGCCTGCTGGGCCTGACGGACCTGAACCGGCTGACGACGGCCTACCTGGACGCCTTCCCCAGCGCGCACCCCGAGCTGCATCACCTGCTGGAGCGCCTGCCCCGCTTCCTGGCCGGCGATCACCGCTTCAACCGCCCCCTGCTGCGCCAGGCCGTCGACCTCGACCTGCTGCACCAGCGGGTGTTCTTCGCGGCCACCCACGAAGACCTCGACGCCGGCACGCTATCGGGGAGCGACCTCGCCGCGCTGCGGGAGCGGCCGCTGCACTTCCAGCCGGCCTTCGGACTGTTCGCCGAGGACTGGCCCCTCGTCGAGCTGCGCACCAACCTGCTGGCCGGACCCGACAGCGACGCCATCGTGCCGGCCCCCGCGCCCCGGAAGGGCTGGTGGGCTATCTACCGCACGCCCCAGGCCGGCTTCGGGCAGGAGCGCCTCGATCCGGTCCAGTTCGACCTGCTGCGCCTGCTCATGGAGGGCCGGCCGCTGCCCGCGGCGCTCGACGCGCTCACCGCAGATTTGCCCGCACCGGCCGTCGACCGGATCGCCCGCGGCTTGCAGGGCTGGTTTGCGCGCTGGGCGGGGCTGGGGTGGTTCAGTCGAAGGGGGCTGGGG
>RFKJ01000025.1 GCA_003694325.1 Deltaproteobacteria bacterium | reverse complement strand
CGTTCGTCGCCTTCTTCCAGCAATTCCGCTCGGTGAAGGCTCGGCCTTCCCCATTCCCCTCGCCCCGCTTGACTCGACCGGCCGCTTCATAGATGAAGCGCTTCTCGGTGGCCGTGGCCCTCACCGCCCCCCTCGCCTTCGCCGCCTGCGGCTACGACGAGGACACCTTCGCCGACGACTACCAGGCCGCCCTGTGCGACCACATCGTGTCCTGCGAGTCGGACATCGTCGCCGCCTACACCGACATGGGCATGGACGAGGCCACCGCCCAGTCCACCTACGACACCACGATGGACACCATCTGCAACCCGCCCGAGAGCACCGGCGACGACACCGGCAGCACCACCGAGGAGGAGTGCGACTTCGATCCGGACGCCGCCAAGGCCTGCGTGGACGGCGTGGCGACCATGTCCTGCGACTTCTGGAGCACCGGCACCGGCCTGCCCGAGGAGTGCTCGGCCGTCTGCGGCTGATCGCGACACGCTGCCAGGCAGTTCGGACGTCCGCGCCGGGGTACTCCGGCGCGGACGTCGTGCGTCTGGGGGTCGTCGCGTGGCCGGGGCGCCTCGCGCGCACCTCCCGGGCCGGGTCCACCGGAGCCGGCCGCCGACCCCGACGTCGGACCCCGACGTCAGGGGGTGACCTCCACGTCGGCGCGGAGGACGGCGCTGCCCCCCAGGCCGTCGCGGGCGACGATGTAGATGCGTCCGGTTCCCGGGGTGTCGCCGGCGAACCAGGTGAATCGCGGCGAGGACCCGTCGGTGCGCGCCGGGGCCAGCCCTCCGATGGTCGTGGCGCCGTCGAGTTGCAGTGCCTCGGGGGTCTCGTCGGTCAACTCGACCTCGAGGGGGGTCTCGCCGCCCACGGACAGCGAGAGCGGATCCCCATCGGCCAGGGCGAGGGCGGGGTTGCCGTTGGGGGCTTCGCCCGGAGCACGCACCCGGACCCGGCGCCGGGCGAGGCTGACCCCGTCGACGGGCAGGTCCACCAGGGCAGCGGTCGGGTCGGCCAGGAAGTCGCGCAGCGCCTCGTCGTCGCCGCTGCCGGGGGCCGGGTCGCTCCGGAGCAGGTCGAACTGGGGACAGATCCCGGGTCGACAGGCGAAGACCCACGCGCCCACGAAGGCGTCGACCGGCATCCCGCCGGTGTCGGTCGCGTCCGGATCGGTCACCGATGCGGGCGCGACCAGGTCGAAGGAGACCTGTTCGTCCACCGGGATGCGCAGCGACACCCGATCGACGGCGGCCTGTCCCGTGTCCTCGATGCAGCCTGCTCCCAGGTCGGTGCAGGCCCAGGCCAGGACCTCCACCCCCCCGCCGAGGGGGTCGGCGATGGTCGCCGTGAGGGTGGTGGCCTGCCCGGGCTCGACATCCGGCGGCTCGGCACCCACATGGATCACCTGGACGTCGTGGATGACCGTGACATCGGCGGGGCCGCCGCAGGCGACCAGGAACAGCGCCAGCATCACCACGCCCCCTTCACGCCGAAGACCGGCAGGATGGGCAGCCCGTTGACCGGCTCCTCGGTGTAGTAGTCGTCGCTGGTGCCGACGACCTCGACGTTGTTGTGGTTGGTGGCGTTCTGCAGGTCGAGAAAGGTCGACAGGGTCCACGTGCGGAACTCCCAGGACTTGTCGACCCGCAGGTCGAGCTGCCAGAAGGCGGGGGTGCGTTCCTGCTCGGCGCCGTACACCGGCTGCCAGTCACCGGTGTCGGCATCGAACCAGCGGTTGACGACCGGCGTGATGGGGTTGCCCGATCCGTAGCGGAAGCGTCCGCCGATCTTCCAGTTCCGGGGAAGGTCCCGGCTGACCAGGGCGTTGACGATGACCGGCTGGTCGTACTCGAAGAGGACGAGGTCGGAGTCGGGGCGCTTGCGGCGCACCGACCGGCTGACGGTCGCCGACAACAGGGCGAAGGTCGAGTCGGCCTGGAACCGGACGAGCAGTTCGGCCCCGGTGCTGCGCCCGGTGCCGTCGTTTGCATAGGGGCCCGTGTCGAGCGGGCCGGCGGGGGGCGGCCCGGAGAAGAACCGGAAGGCGTCTTCGTTGCCGCTGACCAGGTCCTGGAGGTGGTTGTCGTAGGCGTTCACCTCGACGCGCCAGGCCTCGGCGATGTCCTGCTCGACGCCCACGCTGGTCTGCCAGGCGACCTCCTCGGTCAGGTCCGGGTTGCCGTCGGCGCTGGGGGTGACTTCGCGGGGCTCCGGGAACCGGCTGAACCGACCGGCCGACATCTTCAGCCGGGTGCTGCTCCCCGGGTGGTAGCGGACGGACAGGCGCGGGTCCGTGCTCGTCTCGGTGTAGCCGGTATCGGTGGTGAACATGTCGGCGCGCAGGCCGACGACCAGGTCCCAGCGCGACAGGCGTACGGTCGGCTCGACGTAGGCCGCAGGCGCCAGGATCCCGATGTCGCCCTCCTCGCGCACACCGAAGCTCGGCACGTCGTAGAGGAAGCGATAGCGGCGGGCCTGCACGTCCAGGCCCGCGCGCCACCCCACGCCGAAGCTCCCGTCGCGCGGGTCACCCGGGGGCGCCCGAAACAGCTCGTGGCGCACGGCGAGATCCAGCGGCCGCTCGAACGCGTCGCCGTCGGGGGCGACCTGGAACGCCTGTTCCTCCGGCCCGGCGATGAGGGTGGTCTCGTGTCGGATGCCGCTGTCGTCGACGTGGCGGACCAGGAGACGGAGCTTGGCGAAGCGGGTCTGCAGGCCGATGGTGGTTTCGTCTTCGCCGGTCGATTCGTCGGTGCCGATGACCCGGAAGGCATCGGAGCTGCCGACGAAGAATGCATCCACGACGTCCCCACGCGGAGTGCGGTGGAGCAGGCGGGCGTTGACGTCGCTGTACCGGGGGGCCTGGAAGCGGGTCCCGGTGGCGTTGGACAGCACCGGGCTGAGGACCGTGTCGATGTAGCTGCGGCGGGCCGACAGGGCGACCGCGGTGCGGTTCGACAGCCGCTGCTCGATGAAGGCGCTGGCCTGGAAGAGATCCACCGACAGGGTGCCCCGGCTCTCCTCGGGAATCGACGGATCGGTCCGCAGGTCGACGATGCCCGCCAGGATCCGGCCATAGCGGACGCTGGTGTTGCCCGGCAGGAACGCGACCTCTTCGAGGACTTCGCTGGTCACGACCGTGTTGAGGCCCCCGAAGTGGAAGACGATGGGCAGCGGCATGCCGTCGAGGGTCGTGGCGCTGTCCTCGGGCGCGGTGCCCCGGATGAGGACCTGTCCCGTCCCCAGGGGGGCCCGGTTGACCCCGGGCAGGTTCTGCACGGCCTTGACGACGTCGCCGCCGCTGCCGGGCAGGAACTGCACCTGTTCCATGGTCAGCACCGCTCGGTGGTCTCGGGCCGGGCACGGTCGCCGACGACCTCGAACACCTCCCCGGGCTCCTCCTCCCCGGGCTCCCGCCCGCCGGATGTCGGAGGAGGCGCTGCCGGGGGCGGTGGCTCCGAGGCGTCCGGTTCCTGCGCGACGACCGGTGGAGCGGTGGCCACGGTGAACCGGTAGCGGTACTGGATGCGGGCCGGAACCGCTTGCCCGTCGGCGTCGCGGGCGGGTTCGAAGACGAAGCGGCGGGCAGCCTCGAGGGCGGCTTCCTCGAAACCCTGGTCGGCGACGCGGGATGGGGGGACTTCGGGGTCGAGGGGCACCGCTGGAGACACGACGCGACCGGCCACCACGGCTCCGGTCTCGTCGATGTCCAGCTCCAGCAGGACCGCCGCTTCGAGTCCGGCCGCGAGGGCCGCCGGCGGGTAGGCCGCGGGGGGCCCGTCGATCAGGACGGGCAGGCGGATCCCCTGTGAATCGGGTTTGGATGATGTTGGGTCGTCTCCCCCGGCATCCCCGGCCCGTGCCGGGGG
>RFKJ01000024.1 GCA_003694325.1 Deltaproteobacteria bacterium | reverse complement strand
CCGCCCACCGGCTCCGCCCCGTCGCGCCGGGTCTCGGAGCAACGCCCCGCAGGCTCCCTCGACCACCTCGGCTTCTTCCGGTTCGGGCGGGTCGGCGACCGGGTGGTCCTGACCAACGACGCCGGCGAGTGGCTGACGCTCGACGAGCCCGACTTCGCTGCCCTCATCGCCGGCACCCTCGACCCGGGCCACCCGCGCCACCCCGACCTGCAGCGCCTCGGCATCCTGCGCGACGGCGCGCCGGTCGACGAGCTGGCCGAGCGGGTGGCGCGGAAGAAACGCTATCTCGGCCTGGGGCCGCACCTGCACGTCCTGGTCACCACCCGCCGGTGCAACCAGTCGTGCAGCTATTGCCACGCCAGCCGGACGACCGCCGCCGACCCTGCCGCCGACATGTCCCCCGAAACCGCGCGCGCCGCCGTGGACCTGGCCCTGCAGAGCAACGCCGGCACCATCGTGTTCGAGTTCCAGGGGGGCGAGCCGACCCTGAACATGGCCGCCATCGAGGCCACCGTCTCCCACGCCCGCCGGGTGGCCCCCGACCGGGGCAAGCAGGTCGAGTTCGCCCTGGTCAGCAACCTGACCGCCATGGACGAGGACAAGGCCCGCTGGCTGCTCGACCACGACGTCCAGGTGTGCACCAGCCTGGACGGTCCGCGCGACCTGCACGACGGGCAGCGACGCTGGTTCCCGGACCGCCCGGTCGGCGCCTTCGACACGGTGATACACTGGATCTCCTGGTTCAACCAACGCTACGTCGAGATGGGGCGAGACCCCGAATTGTGGCACGTCGACGCCCTGCTGACGACCACCCGTCAGACCCTGCGCCGCTGGCGCGAGGTCGTCGATCTCTACCGCTCCCTGCGGATCCGCAACCTCCACCTCCGCCCCCTCAACCCCTACGGCTTCGCCGTCGCCGCCTGGCGGCGCATCGGCTACGACGTCGACGAGTTCCTCGCCGTCTACGAGCAGGTGCTGGACCACATCATCCAGCTCAACCTGGACGGCCACGAGATGATCGAGGGACAGGCGGCCCTCGTCCTCACCAAGCTGCTCACCCCGGACGACCCCAACTACGTCGACCTGCGGTCGCCCTGCGGGGCCGGCTTCGGCCAGCTCGCCACCGCCCCCGACGGCGCGGTCCACCCCTGCGACGAAGCCCGCATGCTGACCGCGATGGGGGACGACCGGTTCATCCTCGGGGCGGTCGACGACCTGGACATGCGCCAGACCCTCGGCCACCCCACGGTCCGGGCGATGGCGGTGGCCTCCCTGCTGGACACCCTGCCGGGATGTGCGGACTGCTGGAACCTGCCCTTCTGCGGCGTCTGCCCGGTCCACTCCTGGCGCACCCAGTCCGACCTGTTCGGGCAGCGTCCCCGCTCGTCGCTGTGCCGGCTGAACATGGGGATCTCCCGGATGCTCATCGACCGCCTCGACCGCGACGCCAACGGCGATGTCCACCGGGTCCTCCACCGGTGGACCCTGCGCCGCCCCCGCTCCGCCGAGAGCTGCCTCTCGCCCACCGGCCCGCCATGACCCGGCTCGACCTCAAGCTCGGCTTCCGGTGCAACAACGACTGCCGGTTCTGCGTCCAGGGGCCGGCCAAGCGCCTGCGCCACGGAGACCGCAGCACCGCGGAGGTGCGACGACTCCTCGCCGAGGGCCGGGGCCACTGCGACTCGGTGGTCCTCACCGGCGGCGAGGTCACCATCCGTCGCGACCTGCCGGCGCTGGTCGAGTACGCGCGCGACCTGGGCTACCGGACGATCCAGCTCCAGACCAACGGCCGGATCCTGGGTTCCATGGCCGCCGCCCGACGCCTCGAGGAGGCCGGTGTCACCGAGGTGAGTCCCGCCCTTCACGGGCCGACGGCCGCCATCCACGACGGCCTCACCCGGCGCCCCGGAGCCTTCCGCCAGACGGTCCGGGGGATCCGCAATGCCCGGCGCCTGGGCCTGCCGGTCATCGTCAACAGCGTCGTCACCCGCCAGAACCACCGGCACCTGCCGGCCCTGGCCCGCCTGCTGGTCGCCCTCGACGTCCAGCAGTTCCAGCTCGCCTTCGTCCACCCCCTCGGTGCGGCCGCCGACCACTTCGACGACGTGGTGCCCCGGCTGCCGGCGGTGGAGCCCTACGTGCGCGAGGCCCTCGCCGTGGGGGTGGCCGCCGGGGTGCGGTGCATGACCGAAGCGATCCCCCTGTGCTTCCTGCGGGGCATCGAGTCCTTCGCCGCCGAGTGGATCATCCCCGACACCCGCATCGAGGACGCCGCCTGGACCATCGAGGACTACACCGAAGTCCGCCGCAGCCAGGGCAAGGCCAAGGGTCCGCCCTGCGTCCCCTGCCGGTGGCGGGACCAGTGCGAAGGCCCCTGGCGCGAATATCCCGAGCGCTTCGGCTGGGCGGAGTTCCAACCGGTCCTTGCAACGGGATAATCCCCGGTCGTGCTCGATCTCGCCCGCCTCCAGCGCATCCACCTCCGCCGTCGGCCGCCGGGCCAGCTCGTCGTCGCCGCGCTGCTGGGGCTCGACTACCGGTTTCCCCGGCGCACCGAGATCATCGTCGAGGGGCTGGAGCGGATCCCCCAGGACCGATCGGTGATGCTGGCGATGAACCACACCGACCGGTACAACTACTGGCCGTTCCAGTACACGATGCACACCCACCGCCTGCGGTACACCGCCACCTGGGTGAAGGGCAAGTACTACCAGAACCCGCTGATGGCCTGGTTCCTGGACAAGACCGGGAACATCCCCCTGCCCAGCCGCGGCTACGTCGTCTCCGTCGCCTTCCAGCAGGCCATGGGTCGGCCTCCGGACGCCTCGGAGTACCGGCTCCTCCGCGACCTGCTCGACGGCACGGCCGACGCCGACGCCATCGCCCCCGACTCGGCCGTCGGGCGCTGGCTCGCCGAGTGCGGCGGCGTCACCGCCTGGGTCGAGGAGCGGCGTCGGGCGTTCACGGCCATGATGAACGAGGTCATGCGCATCACCCGCGAGGCCATGCTGGACCACGACCTGCACGTCCTCGTCTTCCCGGAAGGCACCCGGCGCAAGCGCCTGGGTCGCGGTCACACCGGACTGATCCAGGTGGCCTGGCACCTCGACGCCGCCATCGTCCCCATCGGATGCAACGGCAGCGACCGGGTGTACCCCACCAACTCCCCCTTCGCCCGGGGGGGGCGCATCGTCTACCGGGTCGGCGAGGTCCTGGAACCGGACGGCCCCGAGCTGGGCCCCCACCGGGTCTCCGAGGACTACACCCCGTTCACCTCCGAGGCCACGAAGCGCCACGGCCAGGCCTTCCGCGCCGGCACCGACGTGGTCATGGCCCACATCGCCCGGCTGCTGGACCCCGAGTACCAGCCGGCGGAGGACGACGACCCCGGCCGAGGGGGAGCCGACCGGTTCCTGTAGCCCCGGGGACGGGTGGCTCACCCCGCCGAGCCGGCCGGGTCGGCGAGCGGGGCAGGCCCCGTCTACATCTCGTCGAGCGCCTCGATGCCGAGCAGCCCCAGGGCGCCCGCCAGCACCCGCCGGGTCGCCCGCACCAGCGCCGCCTTGGCCGCGGCCTCGGCCGGCGGCGCCCCGATGACCCGCCCGACGGGGGCCGCGTAGAACGAAGCGAAGGCCTTGGAGAGGTCGTAGAGCGCCTGGGTGACGACACTCGGGTCGAGTTCCTCCGCCCCTCGGGCCACCGCCGGCGGAAACCGCAGCAGGGCGGTCAGCACCCGCACGGCGTAGGGTTCCGCCAGCGCGCTCCAGTCGGGCTGCACCCCCTCCACGCTGTCGCCGAGCTTGGACAGCAGGGTGGCGGCGCGGGCGTGGGCATACTGGCAGTAGGGCCCGGTGTCCCCCTCGAAGGAGATCGAGCTGTCCTTGTCGAAGACGAAGGCCCGGTCCGGGTTGTAGCGGAGCAGGAAGTACTTGAGGCCGCCGAGGGCGATGGCCTCGGCCCGGGCCTGTCGCTCGGCCGGGTCCAGGTCGGGCCACCGCTCCACGTTGGCCTCCAGCACCGCGGCGTGGAGGTCGTCCATCAGGTCGTCGGCATCCACCACCGTCCCCTCCCGCGACTTCATCTTCCCGGTGGTCAGCTCGACCATGCCGTAGGACCGGTGGACCATGCGCCCCTTCAGCTCCGGCCGGATCTCGCCGAGGATGCCGAACAGCACGCGGAAGTAGTGGTCCTGCTCGCTGCCGACCACGTAGATCATCCGGTGAAAGCCCGTCTGCTCGAAGCGGGTGACCGCGGTGCCGAGGTCCTGGGTCACGTACAGGCTGGTGCCGTCGGCCCGCAGCACCGCCTTCTCGCCTTCCAGGCCGATGCGCTCGAGATCGAAGACCACCGCGCCGTTGTCGGCCCGCCGGAACACGCCCTCGGCGAGCCCCTGCTCCACGATGGCCTTGCCCAGCAGGTAGGTGTCCGACTCCTTCTGGATCGTGTCGAACCGCACCCCCATCCGGGCGTAGGTCTCGGCAAAGCCGGCCTCGCACCAGCGGTTCATCGTCTCCCACAGCGCCCGCACCTCGGGGTCGCCCGCCTCCCAGAGCTGCAGCATCTGCCGGGCGCGCCGGCCCAGCTCGCTGTCGGTGTTGAAGAACTCGTCGATGTCGGGCCGGTTCCCGGGATCGGGGTACCGGGACTCCAGCTCCTCGCGCAGCGCATCGTTGAACCGGACGTAGAGGTCGCCCACGAAGTGGTCGCCCTTCACCCCGAGCTGTTCCGGCGTCTGCCCGTTCCCGAAGCGCTCGTAGGCCACCATCGACTTGCAGATGTGGATCCCCCGGTCGTTGATCAGGTTGTAGCGGAGGACCTCGGCCCCTGCCGTCTCGAGCAGGGTGGCGATGGTGTGACCGAGGAGGTTGTTGCGGCAGTGGCCCAGGTGCTGCGGCTTGTTGGTG
>RFKJ01000259.1 GCA_003694325.1 Deltaproteobacteria bacterium | reverse complement strand
GGCTCATCGTCACCGGTGGGATCTCGCCGAACCGGGCCGGCCAGCTCAAGCCCTTCGCCGCCACGCTGAGCACTCGCCGGGAGGCCCGCCGCCATCGGCACATCACCGACGCGGTGCACGCCGAGGGCGGACGCATCGCCATGCAGATCCTCCACGCCGGCCGCTACGGATACACCCCGTGGAGCGTCGCGCCGAGCCGGATCCGGTCCCCGATCACGCCGTTCACCCCCTGGCCGCTGACCGGGCGGGGAGTCCGCCGGACCATCGACGACTTCGCCCGGTGCGCCAGCCTGGCGGCGGAGGCCGGCTACGACGGCGTGGAGATCATGGGCAGCGAGGGCTACCTCATCAACCAGTTCATCGCCGCCCGCACCAACCGGCGCACCGACGAGTGGGGGGGCGATGCCGCCGCCCGGATGCGGTTCCCGGTGGAGGTGGTGCGCCGCTGTCGCCAGGAGGTCGGCCGGGGGTTCCTCATCATCTACCGGCTGAGCATGCTCGACCTGGTTCCCGATGGCAGCGCCTGGCCCGAGGTCCTGCAGCTCGCCACCGCCGTCGAGCAGGCCGGTGCCGACCTCATCAACACCGGCATCGGCTGGCACGAGGCCCGGGTGCCGACCATCGCCACCCTCGTGCCGCGGGCGGCCTTCGGGTGGGTGACCCGGCGGCTGAAGCAGTCGGGCGCGGTGTCGATCCCGGTCGTCACCAGCAACCGGATCAACACCCCGGAGGTCGCCGAGGCCCTGCTGGCCAGCGGGGCCGCCGACATGGTCAGCATGGCCCGGCCCCTGCTGGCCGACCCGGACTTCGTGGCCAAGGCCGCCGCCGGGCGGGCGACCGAGATCAACACCTGCATCGCCTGCAACCAGGCCTGCCTCGACCACGTGTTCCAGAACCGGCGGGCGAGCTGCCTGGTCAACCCGGCGGCCTGTCACGAGACCGAGCTGGTCGTCGAGCCGGCCACCGAGCGTCGCCGGATCGCGGTGATCGGCGCCGGTCCGGCGGGGCTGGCCGCCGCCTGCACGGCCGCGGAGCGCGGCCACTCGGTGACGCTGTTCGAGGCCGCCGACCGCATCGGCGGGCAGTTCAACATGGCCCGCCGGATCCCGGGAAAGGAGGAGTTCGCCGAGACCCTGCGCTACTTCGAGGGACGCCTGGGCCGGGCCGGCGTCGACCTGCGCCTGCAGACCCGCGCCGACGTGCCACTGCTGGCGGGCGGCGGGTTCGACCACGTCGTCCTGGCCACCGGGGTGCATCCCCGGCGGCCGGCGATCCCGGGCATCGATCACCCCAAGGTCGTCGGCTACATCGACGTGCTGGCCCACGACGCGCCGGTCGGTCGGCGGGTGGCCATCATCGGGGCCGGGGGAATCGGCTTCGACGTGGCCGAGTTCCTGTCGGCACCCCGCCCGACCGGGGTCCACCCCGACATCGCCGCGTTCATGGAGGAGTGGGGTGTGGCCTTCGATTCCTGGGGCACCCCCGAGGGACCCCGGGGAGGACTGCGCCCGCCGCGGTCGGCGCCGGCGGCCCGGGAGATCTGGCTGTGCCAGCGGTCGCGGCACAAGCACGGCCGGAACCTGGGCCGGACGACGGGGTGGATCCACCGCGCCCGGCTCCAGAAGCGCGGGGTGCACATGCTCGGTGACCTCCAGTACCTGCGCATCGACGACGCCGGGCTGCACGTCGAGCAGTCGGGGGAGCGGCGACTGCTCCCGGTGGACACGGTGGTGATCTGCGCAGGCCAGGTGTCGGCCGACGAGCTGGCCGCGCCGCTGCGCGAGGCCGGGCTGACGGTCCACTGCATCGGGGGAGCCGACGAAGCCGCCGAGCTGGACGCCCGCCGGGCCATCGACCAGGGCACCCGCCTGGCGGCGGCGCTGTAGGCGTCGGGGCGCCGCCGACCGGTAGGATGCCGGGGATGTCTCCTCCTCCCGAGCTGTCCGTCGTCGTGCCGATGTACGACGAGGTCGCGGTGGTCGATCGCCTGGTCGACGCCGTGGTGGCCGAGCTGACCTCCCTGGGGCGCAGCTTCGAGCTGATCTGCGTGGACGACGGGTCCCGCGACGGCACCGGCGAGCGCCTGGAGGAGCGGGCGGCCACCCTGCCGGTCCTGGTCCCGCTGCGCCTGTCGCGCAACTTCGGCAAGGAGGCGGCGATGGCTGCGGGGCTGGCAGCGGCCCGCGGCGCGGCGGTGATCCTCATGGATGCCGACCTCCAGCATCCGCCCGACCTCCTCCCCCAGATGCTGGCCCGGTGGGACGAGGGCTACGACGTGGTCAACGCCGTCAAGCAGGACCGGGGCCGCGAGGGGCTGCTGTACGGGCTGGCCGCCCGGCTGTTCAACCGGCTGGTCGGCCGGGCCGTGGATGCCGACCTGCGGCGGTCCAGCGACTACAAGCTGCTCGACCGGCAGGTCGTGGACGTGCTCAACGCCTGCGAGGAGCGCAACCGCTTCTTCCGCGGGCTGGTGGCCTGGCTGGGGTTCTCGGTGGCCGAGGTCCCGTTCGTGGTCGCCGAACGGGCCGGCGGTCGGACCAAGTGGAGCACCTCCCAGCTCGTCCGCTACACCATCTCGACCCTGGTCTCCTTCTCCAGCCTCCCGTTGCGGGCCATCGCCTGGCTGGGGTTCCTGACGACCGCCTTCGCCCTGCTGCTGTCGATCCAGACCCTGTGGAACTGGGCGCGGGGCGCGGCGGTCGACGGGTTCACCACCACCATCCTGGCGATCCTGATCATGGGGGGGGCCATCCTGGTCTGCCTGGGGGTGATCGCCGCCTACCTCGCGGCGATCTACGACGAGATCAAGGCCCGCCCGCTGTTCGTGGTGCGATCGCCGCGCCGGTCGCGGGCTCGGGAGGCCCCCACCCAGACCATCCAAAGCAGCCCGGCGCCCAGCGACAGCCCGGCACCCGGGACCAGCCCCGGCGGGCGGTAGCGCATCGCCACGGCCCGGGCTCCGGCGGGGACGACCACGCCCCGCTGGTAGCCGTTGGCCACCAGCACCGGGCGCTCGACGCCATCCACCCAGGCCCGCCAGCCCTCGTCCCAGGAGTCGGCGACGATGACCACGCCGGCGGGGCTGTCGGGGGGGAGTTGCACGGAGAGGGCGTCGGTGCCCTGCTCGACGAGGGTCAGCGGCACGATGTCCCCGTCGTCCCGGGGCGGCGGGCCCCCGCCTTCCAGGGCCGGTCGCTGGGGCTGGTCGAGACCGTCCCGGAGCATCCACCGCCCGGCCGCCCGCAGGTCCTCGACCGGTTGCCACGACGGGGCGAGGTAGGCACGGGGAAGGGCCGAGGGGCGGCGGAAGACGTGGACCGGCTGGTCGAGGACGGGCTCGCCGGCCCCGCGGGGCGACCAGGTGGCGACGAGCGCGGTGACCGCGCCGCGATCGAGGAGGGCCGAGAGCGCCGGCGGCATGTCGGGGGCGTCGGGGGTCGGGCGGCGGGCGGTGATCGCCAGGGGCAGGAGCCCGCGGTTGTAGGGCTGCCAGAAGGCGGCGGTGCGGACATGCACCATCCGGGCGTAGCCCGACGCGGATCGGAGCCCGGTCAGCACCCCGCTGCTGCCGATGGGGATCTGCCAGGCCCGGCGGTAGGGGGCGGTGCCCAGGGTGAAGCCGCGGGCCTCGTGGAAGGCCTCCTCCCAGGGCTCGATTTCGTCGAGCGTCCACACGCGGGGGGGCGCCGGCCCGTGCCCCAGGGCGTCGGCGACGGCCGTCGCCTGCCGCCACGGCTCGATGTCGTCGATCGGGAAGCGCTCGCCCTGGTGGACCGCGAGGTCGGCCAGGGTCAGGGCGGCGGCGGCGGCGCCGGCCAGGGTGGCGGCGCGCGGCGGCAGGCGCCGGAGCAGGGCCGACAGCCCCAGGCCGGCCAGCAGGGCGAGGCCGAGGTCCACGAACAGCAGGAACCGCGTGGGGAAGCGGAAGATGCGGGCCCCGGGGACGACGGTCCAGGTGATGCGCCACAGCGGGGTGTGGGGCCCGGTGACCAGCAGCAGCGAGATGACGGCGGTGGCGCCCCAGAACCACCGGAGACGGCGGGGACCGGTGCCCCGCAGCAGGCCGACGAACGCCAGCAGCAGCGGCAGCAGGCCGGCGTAGCCGTAGTTTCCCCAGGGGATCGTGTTGCCCCCGGGGTGGTCGTAGCCCTCCATGGAGCCGGCCGCCGGCGGCCAGATGAGGGTCCACAGGTCGTGGAGGGCGAAGGGGAAGGCCGAGGCGTATTCCCAGGTCGGCGGCGTCGTCGCCAGCGACGAGCGGGTGAAGGCCACGGCCGGTACGAGCTGGACGGCCAGCAGCAGTCCGCCCAGGCCGGTCGCGGCCGCCAGGGCCAGCCCGCTGCCCAGGGCCGGGCGCCAGCCCTGCCCGGTGGCGGCGTGGAGCCAGCGCGCCGCCAGCAACAGGCCGCTCATCCACGTGATCTGCGGGTGACCGGCGGCGACCTGCAGGGCCAGCAGCACCGCCAGTGCCGGGCCGCCGTGTCGGCCATGGCTGTCGAGGAGCCGCTCGCCGGCCAGCAGGATCCACGGCAGCAGCGAGGCGGCGGCGTGCATGTTGAGGTGCCGCCCGTGGGTGACCATGAACCCGCACCAGGCGAAGCTCAACCCGGCGAGCAGTGCGCCGGCGGGAGTCGCCCCGAGGCGGCGGGACAGCAGGAAGCAGCCGACGGCGGCCAGGACGATGTCCAGACCCAGCGCCAGCCCGAGCGCCCGGTAGGGGTCGAGGAAGGCGAACAGCGGCCAGTGGGGCAGGTAGAGCGCGCCGGCCTCCACCTGGGCGAGGAAGGGCACGCCCGAGAAGATGTCGGGCATCCACAGCGGGAGGTGTCCACCGGCGAGGTGTCGGCCGAGGAAGGCCTTGTAGGGGAGCTGGCTGTGCAGCAGGTCGGAGATCCAGATGTCGTGCTGCACCAGCAGCCCCTGCCCGGTCAGCAGGGGCAGGGCGGGCAGCAGGACGAGGAGGACCAGCGCCGCCGCCCAGGCCGCCGCTGCGCGGGTGCCGCGGGACCGGTCAGTCACCGGACACCGGCCGGCGAGGGGAGGGCGACGCCGCTCGCCGCCGGAAGATGAGGGCGGTGAGCAGGTAGCTCTCGACCAGCATGACCGCTTCCGTCAGCAGCTTGGCCAGCACCAGCCGGTCGCCGGTGAGCCGGGCGAAGCCCCAGACGACCCACGGCGAGATCAGCAGGTTGACCACGTTGAGCAGGGCGTAGCTCCCGGTCTGGCCGCCCAGGGAGAACCGGTGGCCGGCCTCTCCGGGGTGGAAGGTCCACTGGCGATGGCCGAGGAAGGTGACCACGCCGCCGC
>RFKJ01000258.1 GCA_003694325.1 Deltaproteobacteria bacterium | reverse complement strand
TCGTGCAGACCGTCCACCTGACCTTCAGCGCCGAGGGCCGCCTCGCCCTGTTCCCCGACGAAGCCGCGCGGCGCCGGGCGGTCCGCGCCCTGGCGCGCGTCGGCGGCGACGCCCTCCTGCTGTTCTGCGTGGTCGACGACCACGTGCACGTCGTCGTGCGCAGCGAGCCGGACCGGACGGGGCGGCTGGCCCGCGCCCTGCTGTTGGCCCTGCGGGCGGTGGCCGCCGACGGGATCCTCCCCGCCCACCTCCGCCCGGTCACCGATCGCGCCCACCTGCAGTGGCTGGTCCGCTACGTCCTCCACCAGCCGGCGAAGCACGCGCTCGGCACCCACCCCGCCCTGTGGAGCGGCTCCTGCCTGCCCGACCTGGTCGGCGCCCGGGTCCTGCCGGGGGCCGCCCTCGCCGCGACCCTGGCTGCGCAGCTCCCCCGCCTGCGCCAGCGCACCCTGTTCGAAGCCGTCGGGCTGCCGCCGCAGCCCCTGGAACCCGTCACCGACGAACAGCTCCGTGGCCTGGGCCTGGCGGACCTCGTCGCTGCGTCCAGCGCCGCCGTCGCGGCCGATCCGGCCCTGGCGGGTCGCGACGCCACCACGACGACGGCGCGATCCATCGCGGCCCAGCTCGGCAGCGCCGCCGGCTTCCGCAGCGAGCAGCTCGCCTGGGCGCTGCACGTCTCGGCCCAGGCGGTGCGACGCTACCGGAGGCGGTCACTGGATCCGGCCCTGGTCCGTGCCGCCCGCCTCCAGCTCGCCCTGGTGCTGGCCGTGCGCGCGCTGCCGCCGGCGCCGGTGCCCGCGCCCTGACGCGCGCGCCGCACCTCCTCGGCCATCCTGCCTGCGCAGCGCTGCGTTACCTCGTCTGCCGCGCTTTGCCCGCACGCCCGTCGCCCCAGAAAGGAGCCCCCGTGCCTGCCGCCATCCACTACCGCGTCACGCCCCACGACCCTGCCGCCCACATCTTCCGGGTCCGGCTCACCCTGCGCGATCCGGCGCCGGAGGGCCAGGAGCTGACCATGCCGGCGTGGATCCCCGGCTCGTACATGATCCGGGACTTCTCCAAGCACGTCGTAGCCATCCGGGCCTTCGACGACCACGGCGACGTGCCGCTGCACAAGGTCGACAAGCGCACCTGGCGGGCGGCCCCGGCACGGGGGGACCTGCGGGTCGAGTGCGACGTCTACGCCTGGGACCTGTCGGTGCGCAAGGCCCACCTCGACCAGACCCACGGGTACTTCAACGGCACCTCCCTGTTCCTGTGCCCCACCGGCCGCGAACACGAGCCCTGCGAAGTCGAGCTGGATGCCCCCGAGGACCCGCGCTGTGCCGGGTGGCGGGTCGCCACCACCCTGCCGCGGGTGACCGGTGAGCCGTGGTCCTTCGGCCTGTTCCGGGCCGCCGACTACGACGAGTTGATCGATCACCCGGTCGAGATGGGCACCTTCGTCCATCGGCGCTTCGAGGCCGGCGGCGTGCCCCACTTCCTCGCGGTCACCGGTCGCCACGACGGCGACCTCGACCGCCTCTGCGCCGACCTCGCGGTGATCTGCCAGCACCACATCGACTTCTGGGGCGATGCCGCCCCCATGGACCGCTACCTGTTCCAGCTCACCGTGGTGGGTAGCGGCTACGGGGGACTGGAACACCGCAGCAGCACCAGCCTCATCGCGAAGCGGGACGACCTCCCCCGACCGGGCCGCGACGAGGTCACCGACGGCTACCGCAGCCTGCTGGGACTGTGCAGCCATGAGTACTTCCATACCTGGAACGTCAAGCGGCTCAAGCCGGCGGCCTTCACCCCCTACGACCTATCGCGCGAGAACCACACCACCCTGCTGTGGGCCTTCGAGGGGATCACCTCCTACTACGACGACCTCGCCCTGGTGCGCACCGGGATCATCGACACCGACAGCTACCTGGAACTGCTCGGGCGCAGCATCACCCGGGTGACCCGGCTGCCGGGCCGCAAGGTCCAGACGCTGGCCGACAGCAGCTTCGACACCTGGATCAAGCTGTACCAGCCCGACGAGAACAGTCCCAACGCCGGCGTCTCCTACTACACCAAGGGGGCGATGGTCGCCCTGGCGCTGGACCTGACCATCCGCCTGGGCACCGCCAGCGAGGAACGGCCGGCGGGCGAGAAGTCGCTCGACGACGTCATGCGGGACCTCTGGCAGCGCTTCGGGGCGGTGGGGATCGGCGTGCCCGAAGATGGGGTCGAGGTGACTGCCGCCGAGGTCACCGGCCTCGACCTGCGCGAGTTCTTCGACCGGGCCATCCGCAGCACCGAGGACCTCGACCTGGCCGGCCTGCTGTCCGAGTTCGGGGTGGCGCTGCACCTCCGACCGGCCGAGGGCACCGACGACAAGGGCGGCAAGCCGGGCAAGGAGCCGCCTACGGGCTCCCTGGGCGCCGAGGTGTCGGGCAAGGCCGGGGCCGTCAAGCTGCGCAGCGTCGCCACCGGCGGCAGCGCGATGCGGGCCGGGCTGTCGGCAGGGGACGTCGTGGTCGCCGTCGACGGGCTGAAGGCCACGCCCCAGGGGCTGGTCGAGCGATTCTCGCGGGCGGCGCCCGGCGACGAGATCGAGGTGGTCGCCTTCCGCGACGACGTGCTGCTCCAGCGGACCTGCACGGTGCAGGCTCCCGAGCCGACGCACGCCTGGCTGGAGGTGATCGAGGACGCCTCGCCCGTGCAGCGGGCCCGGCGGGCGGCCTGGCTGCACCAGGAGGAGGGGCGATGACGCGCGCGCGGCGCTGAGGAGGCGGTGGGCTGCAGCGCTCGACCTCGACCAGGGTCGGCAGCTCGGACCCGACCAGGGTCGGCAGCTCGGAGAGGCCCCCCCGTTCCGGGTTCAGGGCAGCTCGGCGAAGGTGAGCTGCAGCTCGGCGAGGCTGTCGACGGGCTGGCCGGCGGTGGTCGCCGGGACGTAGCGGTGCTTGCGAGCCACGCGGTCGGCGGCGGGCACGAGGATGGCGGGACAGGCGAGGGGAGCGGTAGCGGTCACCCGGCCGTCGGCGTCGACGAGGACCTGCAGCCGGCAGGGCTCCCAGGCGAACCGGCGGTCGGCGTCGGCCAGGGCCTTGCGGAGGGCGGCGGGGGTGCCGGGCTTCCGGGCCCGGTCCAGCACCGGGTCGACGTCCCAGGCCGGCGGGGACGGCAGGCTGGCCGCGGGCGCCGGGTCGAGGCCGAGGGGAGGGGGCACCACCGGGACCGTGCCCGAGAAGGTGAAGGCCCGCCCGGCGAGGTCGCCGGACAGCGGCTCGAAGCGCCACTGCATGGCGGCGTCGTGGACGGCGTCGGCCACCGCCCCGGGGCAGCCCTCGATCACGACGTCGGTCGGCACGCCATCGCCCTCGACGGACCAGCGCGCCGCGCAGCCATGCGCCGGACCGACGATGAGCACGCGGGCTTCGTCGACGGTGGCCGGGACCCGGAGGGT
>RFKJ01000257.1 GCA_003694325.1 Deltaproteobacteria bacterium | reverse complement strand
CGTCCAGGATCGGTCACCGGGCCCGCTGCTGCCGGTGGCGACCGTCATCTTCGCCCGGTGGGGTGATCGCCGGGGCGATGGCCGCGCTGGCCGTGGGTGCGGGGGCGATGTCCGGCCCCGGCTCCGGCGTGACCCTGGCCGTGGTCGCCGGGGTGGCCGCGGCCAGCAACCTGTGGCTCCGTCGGCATGCCGGCCGATCCCCGCAGCGCCCCCAGGATGCGCTCACCGCCGTGCTCCTGCTCGACGTGGTGCTGTTCAGCGTGCTCGTCGCGGTCAGTGGTGGCAGCACCAGCCCGTTCTCCCCCCTCTACGTCATCCTGGTCTCCATCGGTGCCCTGGCGCTGCCGCCGGTGCGGGCCTGGACGATCTTCACGGCCACGGTCGTCGCCTACGGCGCCTTCTTCCTCGTTCCCGGGCCGACCTCCATGGCCCACCACGGCGACCCGATGCGGGGCCACATGGCGGGCATGTTCGTCGCCTACCTGCTGGTCGGCGCCTCGATCCTCGTGGCCGTCACCCGGGTCGGCAGCCTGCGCGCCGAGGCCCACGCCCACCTCCAGGCCGCCCAGGAGTACGAGGAGCGCAACCGGCGTCTCGCCGGCCTGGCCACCCTGGCCGCCGGCGCGGCCCACGAGCTGCGGACCCCGCTCTCGACCATCCTCGTCATCATCCGCGAGCTGGAGCGGCGGGCGAGGGATTCGCGCGATGTCGCCGACCTTCGCGCCGTCCGGGACCAGGTCGGGCGCTGCCAGGACGTGCTCGCCCAGCTCGCCGGGGACGCCGGCCTGGGGCTGGGGGAGGAGGCCCAGCGGTTCGATCTCGTCGACCTGCTCGACGACCTCCGGGAAGACCGCCGCCCTCCGAAGGTCGGGCTGGTGATCGAGGCCGACGACATCGAGGTCGAAGTGCCCGGCCGCCTGTTCCTCCAGGTCCTGCGGCGCCTCGTCGAGAACGCCGTCGCCGCGTCGGGGCCGGGCCAGCAGGTCGTCGTCACCGCCCGGGCGGACGGCGATGTCCTGGGGGTGGAGGTCGCCGACGAGGGCCCGGGCATGCCGCCCGACGTGCTGCGGCGGGTCGGCGAGCCCTTCTTCACCACGCGGTCGTCGGGTCGGGGCCTGGGCGTGTACTTCGTCCGCTCGGTGATGGAACAGGTCGGCGGCGCGGTGGAGCTGCGATCCAATCCCGGCGAGGGCACCACCGCCACCATCCGGTGGCCGGCCGCCGTCGTCGGCCAACCCGCAACGGAGGCTTCCGCATGAGCATCCCCCCGATTCCCCCCGGCAGTCGCATCCTGGTCGTCGACGACGACGAGGCCCTGCGGGAACGACTGGCCGCGGCCTTCCGGGACCGTGGCTACGAGGCGCTGACCGCCGAGGGTCCCCCCCAGGCCCTGGTCGCCCTGGCCCAGGAGCCCACCCACGCGGTGGTCGACCTGCGGATGCCGGACGGGCCGGGGCTGCCGCTGGTCCAGGAGCTGCTCCGCCGCCGGCCCGACCTGAAGGTGGTCGTCCTGACCGGCTATGGCAGCATCGCCACCACCGTGGCCGCCATGCGCCTGGGCGCGACCAACTACCTGTCGAAGCCCGCCGACGCCGACATGGTCCTGGCCGCCTTCGCCCGGGGCGACGTCGCCCCGCTGGACGAGGCCCCCGTCGACTACGAGGCCCCGACCCTGGCCCGGGCCGAGTGGGAGCACATCAACCGCGTCCTCGACGACTGCGGGGGAAACATCAGCAAGGCCGCCCGTCGACTCGGGATGCACCGCCGCACCCTGCAGCGCAAGCTGGCGACCTTCCCGCCCCGCCAATAGGTGTCAGGTATGACCCATTACCCTTTTACGAGGGGAACGGGTCAGGCCTGACACCCCGAGCCGCCATGCGCCCACTCCTCGGAATCCTGCTCCTCGCTCTCGGCACCCTCGCCACGACCCTGGGGTGCGCCAGTGGCGGCGCAGGTCCCCGGCCGACCGACGTCATCGTGATCATCGTCGACTCCCTGCGGGCGGACGCGCTGGGCACCTACGGCAATCCCCACCCCACGTCGCCGCACATCGACGCCTTCGCCCGCGACTCGGTGGTCTTCGAGCAGGCCCACACCACCGCCCCCTGGACCCTGCCCACCGTCGCGACGGTGATGACCGGCCAACATCCCTACGTCGTGGGCATCCGCGAAAAGGCCGCCTCGGTCGACGGGCGGGTCACCACCCTCGGCGAGCTGTACCGGGACCGCGGCTACATCACCGGCGGCATCGTGTCCCACATCTACCTGCGCCGGAAGTTCGGCCTGATGCAGGGGTTGAACTACCTGTGGGACGAGGCGGTGGAGAAGAACGACCTGCGCGCGACCTCGCCCCAGACGACCGCCGCGGCGATCTCCTGGCTGAAGAACCAGTCCCGTCGCAAGCCACTGTTCATGCTGGTGCACTACTTCGACGTGCACTACAACTACCTCCTCCACCCCGAGCTGTACGACGACATGCCGGACTACGGAGGCGACATCGAGAGCGGAATGCCGGTGGGGGAGATGCGCCGCCAGCTCCGGGCCAGCGGGGGAGATGAAGACGATGTCGCCTACGTCCACAACCTGTACCGGTCCGAGGTGCGATACACCGATGAGCACCTGGGCCGGTTGCTGGCCGCCATCGACGAGGCCCGCGGCACCGACAACACGCTCGTCGTGCTCATGGGGGACCACGGCGACGAGCTGGGGGACCGCCGAACCCGGTGGATCGGGCACACCAAGGTGGTGAGCGAGGAGGTGCTCCACGTGCCCCTGATCGTCCGGTTCCCGGGCAAGGCCCGGGCGGGCACCCGGGTCCCCCAGCTCGCGTCCCTCATCGACCTGATGCCGAGCATCGCCGAGTGGAGCGGCCTGTCCCTGCCCGCCGACCTCGGACTGGCCGGCCAGCCCTGGGACCTCGACCACCCCGAACAGTGGCGGCGGACCATCCACGCCGAGACCGGGCGTTGGGCGGCCATCCAGGTCACCATGAACGAACGGTACAAGCTCGTCCACCACCCCAAGGCTCCGTCATCCCGCCCGACCCTCTACGATCTGCAGGAGGATCCCGGCGAGACCCGCAACGTGGCCCGGGAACATCCCGACGTGGTCGAGGCTCTCGGCGAGGAACGCCTGCACTGGTTGGGAGAGATGGAGCAGGCGCGCCGCAGGATTGCGGCCAACGGGGGCGAGGACGGCGCCGAGCCGATGCTCACCCGGGACGAGGAGGAGCGGCTGCGGGCCATGGGCTACATCGAGTAGCCCCCCGCGGGTCACGCCGGGGCGGGGTGGGCGTCAGCGGATCCGCTCGAGGACCGACAGGACCTCGTCGATGTCCGATTCGGTGTGTGCGGCGTTGATCTGGAAGCGGATCGTCTGGTCACCTTCGGGAACGACGGGGTAGTTCAGACCGACCACCAGCACGCCATTGTCGAAGAAATCCCGGACCATGCGACGGGTCCGGTCCGTGTCGCGCACCATCAGGGGCACGACCGGGTGGTTGCCGTCGATGGTCTCCAGTCCCAGCCGGGCGATGCCGGCCCGGAACTGGGCGATCCGGGCCTGGATGTGGGCGAGGCGGCGCCGTCCCTCGTCGCTGTCGGCGATGTCGATGGCGACCTTGGCGGCGGCACAATCGGCCACCGACAGCGGGTTGGTGTAGATGTAGGTGTCGGCCTTCTGGCGGACGGCCTCCACCACCTCGGGGCTGGCGGCGACGAAGCCGCCGTTGACGCCGAAGGCCTTGCCGAAGGTGCCGACGACGATGTCCACCTCGGCTCCGCAGACCTCCTCGGTGCCGCGCCCGGTCGGCCCGTAGGCCCCGATGCCGTGGCTGTCGTCGACCACGGTGACCAGGCCCTCGGCGAAGCGTTCGCGGTGGGGGGCCAGGACCTCGTTGATCTCGGCGATGGGGGCGTGGTCCCCCCGCATGGAGAAGACCCCGTCGAAGATGACGATGACCCGGTCGATCTCGGCGGGATCCACCGACTCGATGGCCGCCCGCAACCCCTCCATGTCGTTGTGGGCGAAGATGGCCTTGTGTTCCCGGGGCACGTTGGCGATGCGCATCGCCCGGATGATGCAGTTGTGGTTGAGCGCGTCCCCGATCCAGAAGGTCCGCCGATTCTGGAGGGCCAGGGCCAGCCCGAGGTTGGTGGTGTACGCCGAGTTGAAGATCTTCGCGGCCGGTCGGCCGCAGAAGGCCGCGATCCGCTCCTCCAGCTCGACGTGGGGAGCGAAGGTCCCGTCAATGAACCGCACGGCGCCGGGTCCGGCGCCGAACCGGTGCGAGGCTTCGTCGGCGGCGGCGAGGACGTCGGGGTGATGGGACAGCGACAGGTAGCTGTTGCTGTTCATCCGGATGTAGAGCTGGTCACTGCCCCGCAGCTTGTACCGGGGGCCGCGGTCGCCCTGTGGCGGGACGTAGTCGACGATGACCCGCTCGGGGGCCTTGGCCCGGCCTTCCGCCTCCAGGGCGGCGAGTTCCTTGGCGAGACCGGCGTTGAGCAGTGACAGCGACATGGGACCTCCACGGGGATGGGAGGGGGAGCATATGCCGCTGGGGCGTGCGGTGACCTCCGCGGTCAGCTCTCTGTCGTGGCCTCCCGCCGCATGAGCATGTCGATGGCCAGGCGGGGCTTGAGCCTGCCGGCGGCGATGGCGGCGACCGCCTCGGCCAGCGGCAGCTCCACGTCGTGCCGGCGGGCCAGGGCGACCATCGCCTCGGCCCGCTTGCGGGTGTCGGCGTCGGCGGTGCCCCCCTGGGCCATGCGCAGCCCGGCCGCGGTGCCGGGGTGGTCGTGCAGCGAGGCGGCGGCGATGAGGTCACCCACCCCCGCCAGCCCGCGGAAGGTGTCGGGGTTGGCGCCGAGCTTCCGCCCCAGGCGCACGGTCTCGGCGATGCCGCGGCTCACGATGATCGCCCGCACGCCGACGCCGAGCTTGAGCCCGTCGGCCACCCCGACGGCGACGGACAGCACGGTGACCGCCGCCCCTGACAGCTCGACGCCTCGCAGGTCGCTGCTGGTGTAGACCCGGCAGATGGCCGAGTGCAGCGCCCGCTGGGTGCGGTCGGCCACCTCGTCGAATTCACTGGCCACCACCATCGCCGACGGGCGTCGGGCCATCACCTCGGCGGCGATGGTCGGCCCGGTGATGGCGCCGACCCGCAGGCAGGCGCTCTCGGCGGTCACGACCTCCGACAGCCAGCCCCCGGTCTCGGGCTCGAGGCCCCGGCAGGCGATGACCACCCGGGCGGCGGGGCCGGGACGGGCGAGGCGGATCACCTCGCGCACGGCGGAGGGCGGCACGGCCACCAGCGTCAGGTCGCTCTCGGCGGTCAGGGCGTGGAAGTTGGGGCTGCCGGGGAAACCTCCCGGGGGTCGGCCGCGGTGGCCGAGGCGGGCCCGGTGGCCGGCTTCGGCGGCGAGGGTGGCGAGAGCGCGGCCCCAGTTGCCGCTGCCGAGGATGGCGACGTTCACGTTCGTTGCTCGGGTCGAGGGGGTCTACATCGGGTCGGGCAGGCCATACCCCGAGAGGCGGTGGCCGTAGTACAGGCAGAGTCGGGTGTCCATGGTGATCTTCGTTCCCTCGTCGGCCAGGGCCCGGCGGCTGTGGAAGCCCCGGAAGCGCTGCAGGGCCTCCGCCAGCACGGCGGTGGCCCGCCCGTGCGGATCTCCGGCCGGACCCGGCAGGCGCAGCCGCAGCCGGCCTTCGGCGGCCATCTGTTCGAGGGTCTCGATGAGCTGGGCCAGGGCCTCCAGCAGCCGGGCCCGCGGCAGGGACCGGTCCTCGTCGTCGACCAGGACCAGCTCGGCGGTGGGCAGGTGCAGGTAGCTGCGCCGGAGGAGCTGGCCGGCGGCGTAGCAGGCGGCGTGGGTGGCCAGGACGGTGTTGTCCCGGTGCCACGCCCGGACCAGGCTCTCGGACAGCACCCGGGTGTAGACCCGGTCGCGCTGCTCGTCCCAGTCCACCGTCCCGTCCCGGTCGGTCACGTAGAGGCGCCGGTCGAGGGGGCTTCCACCGGGGCCGATGGTGCGTCCCTCGTCGTCGACCGGGTGGCCGAGCAGGTCGAGCGGGCGTCCGAAGCGGATGACGATGGCGTCGTCGAGGTTGAGGATCTGGCGGGCGAAGTGGGCCACGGTGCGCGGCTGGCTGAACTCGTCGTCGGCGATGATGTACCGCCGCTTGCCCTCCTCCTGCAGGCAGTCTTCGATCAGCGTCTCGGCTTCGAGCACCAGCGAGAACGACAGGGTGACGGGGATCACCAGCACCTCGGGGTTCGGCCGGCGCTTCTCGAGCCCCTCCTGCCAGGCGATGATCCCGGTCCCCAGCAGGCCCTTCTTCACCGACGTCTCGACGCGGCCGGAACGGGAGCGGGTCCCGCCGGGGAAGAACAGGCTGTGGCAGCGGCGTCCCAGGCTGTCGACGGAGTAGTCCTTGAGCACGTCCTTGTAGAGCGCGTGCTTCTTGCGGCGATCGACCGTGTAGGCGCCCAGCCGGCTCATGAAGTAGGCCATCACCGGGCTGCTGAACAGGTTGAGGCCGGCGCCGTAGATCGCCGGCGGCAGGCCCAGGCTGTGCAGGGCGAAGCCGATGAGCGGGCTGTCGAGGTTGCTGACGTGGGTCGGTGCGTAGATGAGCGTGTGGGTCTGCGCGATGCGGCGCAGCCAGGCGCCGCCGTCGTCGTGGGCGGTCTCGATGACCAGTCGTTCTTCGGGGTTGAAGTGCCCGTGGAGCAGCTCGCCGGGTCGGGTGGCGGTCAGCAGGCGTCCCAGTGCTCCCGGCAGGACCTTGGTGGCGACCTGGTAGGTGCGTCGGTTGAACTCGTTGTGGATCTCGTGGGCATAGGTGTCCACGAGGTGGAGGATGGCCAGTTCCTGGTCGCGGCGGTCGCCGCGGATCGCCCGGGCCGCGTGCTGGATCGGCGCGACCTCGGCCGGATCGGGGGGGTCGGTCTTGCGCTGCTCGTGGAAGCGCCGGCGCTCCAGGTAGATGGCGTCGGCGAGGTAGGCCTGCACCTCGGTGTCGGACATCTTCGCCAGTCGCTTGCGCATCCGTGCCTGCAGCGCCTCGCTGATGACCGCAGCCGGGGGGTGATCGAAGATGCCGGACACCGGATCCTCCTGGAGGGGAGCGGCGGGGCGGCCGCCGTTCAGAAGGCTCGGGCAGCATAGCGCCGCGCCCCCCCGGGGATGGGGCACGAGCTCCCGCCGGGGTGGGGACCTGGTGCCCCACCTGCGGCGACGACGCTGTTGCCTTCGGCCCTTGTCGATGGCACGCTGCTTGCTGCGCCTCGCGCGTGTGCGCGCCGCTCGCCGGCGCAGAGGAGCAACGGACGATGATGCGTCGCCTCACCCGTTCCCACGTTCCGATGGCGGTGGCGGTGGTGTGCGTCGCCGGCTGTGGAACACCGGGGCTGACCACCACCGCCGACCCCAGCTACTACGACCCGGAGCCCGGCTCGCTGCACCTGGATCCGTCCGGCCTCTACAACTTCGGCCGTCTCAGCCCCTTCGGCGACGCGGCGATGGGAGAGGTCCGGGTCTACGCCGAGGGGGACGAGCCCGTCGAGCTGGCCGACCTGTACCTCGACGATTCCACGAGCCTGGCCTTCGAGATCGTCAGCGACATCCGCCTGCCGCTGGTCCTCCAACCCGGCGACGACGCCATCGTCAAGCTGTCCTTCGCCCCCTACGCCGTCGGCGAGTACTTCGGCCGGTTCGTCGTCGTCGGCGTCAACGACCACGACGAGCGGTCCCTGGACCTGGAGCTCTCGGGACGGGGCTGCGAGGACCTCGACGAGGACGCCCGCTGCGACCCCTAGGGTGTCAGGTATGACCCATTACCCTTTTTCGGGCCCGGGCCCCGGT
>RFKJ01000256.1 GCA_003694325.1 Deltaproteobacteria bacterium | reverse complement strand
GCTGCATGGCGGCCTGCCGGGGGTGGAACATCCGCTGGAGGAAGGCGCGGCCCTGGCCCTGGCGGGCACCCTGGCCCTGGCCCGGGCGCGGGTGGAAGACCTGCTGGAGCAGGGGCCGGCCCTGGCCCTGCTGGCCCTGGCCCTGGCGGTGGAAGAGCCGGTAGAGCGGGCGCTCCTCCCGGGGCTTGCTCATCGCCCGGGAGGCGGCGCGGACCACCAGTGGCGCGAGCAGCGGCGCGATGCCGAACTCGGAGCGGGCGACGTGCTCGGGCAGCTCGGCCACCAGGAACAGGCCCGGCTTGAGCGGCACGACCGCCGCCCGGTAGCCCTCGGCGGCCTGGATGCGGAAGTTCCGCCCCATCTTCACCAGGGGGCTCCACCGGCGGGCGAGCGCGCCCACGCCCTCCATCTCCAGCGCGTCCTCAAAGTCCTCCATGTCCGGCGGCTCGATGACCTCGGCGTCGTAGACCTCGGGGCCGGCGGGCTGCATGGGCATGAAGTCCTCGTCGGGCCACTGGGGCTCGACGGCCTCGGGCCACTGGGGCGCGGGCTGGAGCGTGGGCGCGAAGCCCTGCTGCTTCCGGCGCATCCCGCCCCGGCGCACGGCCCGGCGGGCGCCGCCGCCGCCCTTGCGACGGCGCCTCCGCCCGCCCCCGGAGTCGAGGCGACCGGCCCGGCGGCGCAGGCGCGCGGCCTTGCGCTGGCGGCGCTCGGAGCGGCGCTCCTTGCGGCGGGCCTTGCGCTTCTTGCGCCGGGCCTTCCGCTTCGCGCGGCGCTCCTCCCGCTCCTCCTTGCTGCGGAAGAGGCCCATCTCCTCCTCCTCCAGGCCGGCGAACTCGTTCATGGTCAAGGCGCTCTGCAGTCGCATCAGGCGGTCCTCCAGACGGTGTCCTCGGAAGCCCTGGCGACCGCCGCCCAGCGACGCCGAACCGAGGGTTGGATCGTTCCGTTCATCCCCAGCCGCTTGCTGGGGTCGTCCCGGTGCCAGCTCGTGCCCACGCGGTACCGGACCACGCAGTGGTAGAGGCCGGGCTGGTCCGGACGGCTCCGGGTCTTGAGCAGCACCTCGGCCGGGATCGAGGTCGGCCGGCGACGCTGCGCCTCGGCGTAGCCCCCGTCACCGGGCCTCAGGGCCTTCCAGGCCCGCGCCAGCAGCTCGCCGGCGCGGGCGGCGGCCAGGCCGTCGCAGTCCTCGTGGCCCTGGGCGAGCATGTTGATGTAGTCGCACCAGGTCTCGTCGGTCTCCCGCCGGTAGACCACGCCCGAGTCGTAGAGCAGGGGCAGGTCCGGCCGCGACCGCAGGATGATGGCGTTCTCCTGGGCCAGCCAGTTGAGCAGGCGCAGCGCCCCCTGCTCGTCGAAGGCGAGCTTGACCGCGATCTTCATCACACGCCCTTGAGCCGGAAGGGGCCGTTGCTCGCGAGCTTGACGGTCGCGGTGTGGGTGGGCGCGGTGCCCCCGCCGACCGCGGTGATCGCGCGGACGTAGGGCCCCAGGGCGTTCACCGCGGCGAACTCGTGGACCTCGCCGTCGGCGACGAGCTGCGTGGCCTTGGCGGCCTCCACCCAGTTCGTCCCGTCATGGCTGGTCTCCAGCACCACGTCGGTGGTGGGGCTGGTGGCGCCGCCGCTCTGGGTGGCGTCGAAGAAGGCGTACCAGCCCTGCTGGGCGTCGTTCTGCCGGTCGCCGTCCACCGGCAGCACCGCGTAGCTGCTGCCGGTCTGGGGCTGGTCGGTGCCGGTGGTGACCTCGAGGAGGGTGACGATGTGGCGGTAGACGGACATGGAGAGACCTCAGAGGGAAAGGTGGTAGACGACGCGGTAGTCGGTGGCCCCGGCGGTCACCTCGACCTTGCCGGCCCCGCCCACCGGCACCCCGCCCTCGGGCTGGGCGTCGCCGGCGACGGCGGCCCGGAGCGTGCCCTCGCCGTCGTAGACCTTGATGCTGGAGCCCGGGAGCTGCGTGGGGTCGGCGATCTCCAGGCGCACCGTCCGGGCGAAGGGCGGGATCGGCACCTCCTGGGCCACGCCCTGGTCGGGGCCGGTGTCGCGGTGCTCCCACTGGTTGCGGGTCTGGCCGTAGCCGTCCGCCACCGTGACCCCGACCCGGTTGTCCGACGAGGACAGGTTCGCGGCCCGGATCCGCAGCGAGCGGGCGAAGATGCAGATCCGCACCGCGCGGGCGACCGTGACCTGGGCGGTGGCCCCGGAGCCGGAGCCGGCCGACCAGGCCAGCTCCAGCTCGAAGGGACCTCCGCTGCGGCTGAACGCCTCGACGATGCGCCAGGTGTCCTCGCAGGACTCCCCGTCGAGCAGGGCCTGGAACTTCAGGCTCGTGCCGTCGTAGGCGGGAAGGTCCGCCTGGTCGGCCCGGGTCGTCAGCTCCTTGCGGCACCCCGCTCGCATCGCATCTCCCTACGCCTCGGCCGGATCAGCAGGGGCCGACCGGCTTGAGGCCGATGAGGGTGACGGCGAAGTCGCCGGCGCCGGTCAGCGAGCCGTTGACGGTGATGTCCAGGCCCGCGCGCAGGCTCTGGCCCTTGAGCAGCCCCCGCAGGAAGCCGGTCGAGGCGAAGACGCCCACGTCGATGCCGTCGCTGTTGGACCAGACCACGCGGTCGCCGAAGAAGATGCTGGTCACCTTCGCGCCGTCCGCCGAGCCCGTGAAGGTGATGTCCCGAGCCTGGAAGTGGTGCTGGAGGCGGATCTTGACGCTGGACGAGCCCGCGGCGGTCAGCGTGTCGGTTCCGCCGACGGCGGTCATGCCCCAGGTCATCTTCTTCTTGGCCTTCTTCTTGGAGCCGCCGGCCTTGCCCATCTTGCGCTGGAGGCGGTCCATGCGGCGCTGGAGGCGGCGGCGCTTGCGGGCCTGCCGGCGGGCGCGGCGGCGGCCCCGGGCGCCGAACTCGTCGCCGAAGTCGTCGTCGCCCTCGAAGTCGTCGTCCCCGAAGTCGTCGTCGTCGCCTTCGAAGTCGTCGTCGTCGCCTTCGAAGTCGTCGTCGTCTCCGAAGTCGTCCTCGTAGCCGTCGAACTCGTCGTCGTCTCCGAAGTCGTCCTCGTAGCCAAACTCGCCCGCGAAGCTGCTGCGGCGCAGCGAGTCGGTGTCGACCACCAGCTCGCCGGTGGAAGGGTGGCGGAAGACGCGGGCGTGTCCGAGGGGGGTCAGGTTGCGCGGCATGTCGTGGTTCCTCGCGTTGGAAGGTGGGGGTTCCGGGGAAGATGGCTACTCGTCGTCCTCGTCGCCTTCGTCCTCGTCGAAGGGCGGGCGCACGAAGCGGTTGGGGCGTCGTCCGCCAGGACCGCGGCGGGCGCGGCGGCGGCCTCCGCGGCGACGGCCGCGGCCGCGGCGCGGGCCGGACAGCTCGTCGTCGTCCTCGCCGTCGTAGGCCACGGCAGGAGCGGGTTCGGGGGTCAGCAGGACCTCGCGCACCGGCCCCTGGAGCAGGGGTTCGGGGATAAGCGCCGGTCCCTGGATGGCCGGGGTGACCACCGGCGCGGCGCTGACCTGGGGCTGGGCCTGGGTCGCCTGGCCCTGGGGCTGGCCGCCTCGCTTCTCGGCCAGCGTGCGGCCCGCCTGGACCGCCACCGAGGCGAGCCACGAGCCCATCACGCCGTTGCCCAGCGCCAGCGCGTGGCCGCCCCCGCCCTTGCCGCTCATGGCCTCGTACAGCCCGTAGCCCTGGGCCAGCAGCCCGACGGGAGCGCGAAGGTCCACCGAGCCGATCTTGAGCTTGTCGGTGCCGAAGTAGCCCTCCGCCATCGACGCCAGGAACAGGCTCCCCTGGGTCTCGGCGGTGTGGACCACCATCGCGCCGGTCTCGGCCATCGCCTCCTTGGACTTCTGCGCGCGCTTCGTGAGGGAGGCGATCTTGTCCACCGCCTGGCCCAGCGCGCCCTGCGCCTGCTTGTCGGTGACCTTGTCGCCCTTCATCGCCTTGCCGAGTGCGGTCGTTCGGGCCATGCCGGTTGCTCTCCGCTGGAGTGGGTGGGGCCGCCGAGCGAGCCGGCGGCGTGGCTTCGCCATGAAGCTAAACGCCCGTACTCACTGGCTTCCAGCGGAATCGGTTACCGCGCCGGACGTGCGTCTCGACGGTCAGCGGAGGGGCTCGGCGCGGTAAGTGCGCGGCAAGTGCTTGCCGTGGGTCTCGGCAAACACCACTGACCGCGACCCGGGAGGCGCGGTAACCGATTCTCGGGCGAGCAGGACTTGCTCGGGTAAGCAAGGAAGAACCGTGGGTTAGCGCTGATCCTCGCCCTTTCGCGGGGCGTGGGGGCGCACCTGCATCCTTGTTCCCCCTCCTGTCGCGTCCTACCTTGGGGGTGCGACAGCGGAAGGAGGACCGTGAACCGTGAGAGCTTCTCTTTCGAAGGTCTCGACCCCATCGAAGACCGCATCCGCCGCCTGTCGCAGGACGCCGCCTACCTGGTCATCCAAGACCGCACGATCCCGAAGAAGGACGAGACCCTCGCCCGCTTCGACCTGAACGCGGCCAACGCGCTCCCCTACATCGAGGATGAGCCCGTGGAGGCTCCGCTGGAGGACTTCGGCGACGAGGAGCCGGCGGATCCCTTCGAGGACGACGACGAGGACGGCCCCACCTGGGACCCGCCCCCGAGCCGCCAGCGCCCGGCTCTGTCCTGGGAGCTGATCGTCCGCGCCGCCTGCGCCTGGATCCGCGACGTGGCGGTGCGGAACACCGTGGGCGAGGAGTACTGCCGCTTCCGGGTCAAGGTCTACGGGCCGAAGGGCGCCCGGATGCTCGACAGCGCGCAGTTCGTCTGCCGCAACCACGACGCCGATCTCCACCTTCCGCTGCTCGCCGACAAGGACCTCCCCCGCATCCCCGCGCCCACCTTCGACCAAGCCGCCGCCGCGGGCGGGGCCAAGGGCATCAAGGCGCTCGGCGACTACTACGCGCAGTGGGGCCAGATCGTGCTCGGCTCGGTGGGGCAGCTCCAGGGCGTCAACAACGCCATGCTCAACCGGCTGCACCGGCAGCTCCGGCAGGCCCGCGACCAGGTCGACCAGCTCGTCGCGGCCATCCTGGAGAACCGCTACAAGGAGCTGGAGCTGGCCGAGGAGCGCCGCGCCGACGAGCGCGCCGGCGACGCCCGCACCGAGCTGGCCCGCGAGGCGCTCAACCAGCTCGGCGACGCCGCCAAGGCCTTCCTCACCGCCCGCGGGGTCAGCCCCGAGCTGGCCGACGT